>JAGHBR010000438.1 GCA_021160885.1 Caldisericaceae bacterium | reverse complement strand
GTATTAAATGTGCGCAAAGATTTGCTGCCTTTTTACACCGATATTCAAACTCGTGAAATTTACAATGCCAGCCGGATGGTGTCTACCTTTACCGGCTTTGTAGTTCAGCCGAACAAAGCCATTGTGGGTAAAAATGCTTTTGCACACGAATCGGGCATCCATCAGGATGGTGTGCTGAAAGATCGCAATACCTATGAAATCATGCGTCCGGAAGATGTGGGCGTGCCTTCCAGCAAAATTGTGCTGGGACGCCACTCGGGCCGTCATGGGTTGAAAGCCCGCTTACAGCAGTTAGGTTTCCATTTGGCGGAACAGGAGATGGATCGTGTTTACGAGAGGTTTTTGAATCTGGCCGATAAGAAAAAAGAAGTGTACGATGAAGATTTGCGTTCGTTGATGGGCGAAGAAGTGTTTGCCGAAAAGCCAACCTATTCACTGGACTATCTGCACGTCTTTTTAGGTACCAATGCCATTCCCACGGCAACGGTTCGTTTGAGCAAAGAGGGAGAGGTAGTTGAAGAGTCGGCCATCGGTGACGGACCGGTTGATGCTGTTTTTAACGCGATTGATCGCGCCTTAAAAACACAATTTGAAGTAACTGACTACCAGGTGCGTTCGGTTACTTCCGGCCGGGATGCTATGGGAGAGGTCTTTGTCCGTATTCAGAACGGGCTGGGGGAAGCTCATGGCCGCGGACATTCGACCGACATTATTGAAGCCAGCGGCAAAGCCTATTTACAGGCCATTAATGAGATTATGAAGCAAAGAGAAAAATCAGAGACGGAAGTGGCCAGCTCGGCTTGAGTGATATTAAATGGAAAAATTTGGTAATGGAGGCGTCTCAAACGTTACAAAGTGTAAAACTCAATGCAAAATTGTTTGCATAGCATCAGATTCTTTACCCCTTTCAATCATCAGAGGTGGAAAGAATCTGAAGGGATGAAATGAAAGCTTTGAAATAAAAATTTTTATTAAAAAACTCACCCCCTTGTTCCCCCTCTCTTTTCTTAAAGAGAGGGGGACGTAGTAAATTGTTAATACAAGGGCTAACTTTTATAGGGGGTGAGTTAAAAACTAAACCAAAGTGCAAAAAATATTTTAAATTTTTCGTTTTTGTGATTTTTTCAAAGCTTTCGAAATAAAAATATTCATCTAATTTGACTTTTAAGAAAGCCCAAAAACAAAATCCTGCAATATGAGAGTTGCAGACTTTAATAATAAAAAATAGACGGAGGAACGACTTTTATGGGTATGACCATAACGGAAAAAATACTTGCTAAAGCAGCCGGTAAAAAATCTGTAACGCCTGGAGAGAATGTCTGGCTGACAGTAGATGTACTGATGACGCATGATGTGTGCGGCCCTCCAACATTTCAAATTTGGGAACGGGAATTTGGTGAAAAAGCAAAAATCTGGGATAAAAATAAACTGGTCATTTTTCCTGACCATTACATTTTTACAGCCGATGTACATGCCAATCGCAATGTAAACATTTTGCGTCAATATGCGGATAAATACCAATTACGCAACTACTATGATGTAGGTACCGAGCGTTACAAAGGTGTTTGTCACATTGCTCTGGCTGAAGAAGGCTACAACCGTCCGGGCACAGTCTTAATTGGGACGGATTCGCACACCTGTACAGCAGGCGCTTTTGGCCTGTTTGCCACTGGTGTGGGCAACACAGACGCTGCCTTCATTTTAGGCACCGGTAAAATCTGGGAAAAAGTACCGGAATCGATGAAATTCATCTTTGAAGGGCGGATGCCGCAGTATTTGACCGCCAAAGATATGATCTTACAGATTTTGGGGGACATCACGACTGACGGCGCCACTTACCGGGCTATGGAATTTGACGGTTATGCGGTGCATCAGTTGAATATTGACGAGCGCATGACCTTAACCAACATGGCTGTGGAAGCAGGGGGCATGAATGGCATTATTCCGGTGGATGAAATTACGCAGCAGTATTTGGCCCAGAGGGAGATTTGGGATTACGATGTATTTGAGAGCGATGCCGACGCTAAATACCATTCCGTTTACGAGTACAATGTGGAAACGATGGAGCCCGTAGTGGCGAAGCCACACAGCCCGGATAATAGTGATCTGGTGCGTAATGTAGCCGGTACCAAATTGACCAAGTGTTACATCGGCTCCTGCACAGGCGGCAAGTTTACCGATTTTTACAATGCGGCTAAAATTTTGCAGGGTAAGTCGGTTAAGGTACCCACGTTTGCGGTACCTGCCAGCACAGAAGTGGCCCGTCGTTTACGTAAAGAAAGCATTAACGGTCAGACCATTGAAGAAATTTTACTAGAGGCCGGTTGCGTAATTGCACCTTCTTCCTGTGCCGCTTGTTTGGGCGGCCCGGCCGACACCATCGGGCGTTCTGTGGACAAAGATGTGGTCATTTCTACTACGAACCGTAATTTTCCAGGACGCATGGGCAGCAAAAAATCGGAGGTGTATTTGGCCTCGCCGTTGACGGTAGCCGCTTCGGCTATTACCGGCGTCATTACCGATCCAAGAGAAGTACTGTGAGTAGTGAATAACGAATAGTTAATGGTTCTTAGTTGTTAAAAAATAGTTCTGAGTTAAGGGTTAAGAGTTGAAGAGTGTAGCACGACTCTCTGAGTCGTTAGCCCCACAGAGCGGGACTTTGTTGAACGCGCGGACGCTCGCCCCCGCTCAAAGAGTGAGGCTACAACAGTTACCAGTTCCTCTTAACTATTATAGAGGGCGGAACGTAGATTTGACCATTACAAAATCAGGGAAAGGTGTGGTGTAATGGATTGAATCCCCCCTTTAATTCCCCCCTTAATAAGGGGGGAAACAAGAGGGTAAAAACTCAACATTCAAAATTCAACATTCAAAACTCAAAATTCAAAAGGAGCGCCATGCAAAAGATCATTAAAGGGAAAGTTTACGTTTTAGGCGACAATATCGACACCGATCAGATCATTCCGGCGGAACATCTGGTTTACAGTTTAAGCGATCAGGAAGAATCGAAAAAGTATGGCCATTTTGCCCTGTCTGGCGTGCCGCCGCAAAAGGCTGGTCTGCCCAGGGGCAATATTCCCTTCATTGAAGGGGAAAATTATCAGTCGGAGTTTTCCATCATTGTGGCCGGTTCCAATTTTGGCTGTGGTTCATCGCGCGAGCACGCGCCGTTTGCTTTGCAGATGGCCGGTGTTCAGGTGGTGGTAGCCGAATCCTATGCCCGCATTTTTTACCGCAATTCGGTAGACGGTGGCTTTTTAGTACCGTTGGAATCAGAGGGTAAAATTAATCAGCAGTTTGAAACCGGTGAACAGGTGGAAATCAACATTCATCGGCAAACCATCACCCGTCTGCGTGATGGGCAAACCTTTAAATTAAAACATCCGGGAGATGTACTGCCCATTATCGAAGCTGGCGGTCTTTTTGAATATGCGCGTAAATCGGGAATGATCTCCTGAAGTTTTATTAAAAACAGGAAAACATCATGAAGCAAACACAAGTCATTGAACTGTTCGACACTACCCTGCGGGATGGAACGCAGGCCGAAGGCGTCAACCTTTCAATTCACGATAAATTGCAAATTACCGAACGACTGGACGATTTTGGCATAGATATTATTGAAGGTGGCTGGCCAGGCAGCAACCCTAAGGACGAGCAGTATTTCAAGGAAGTGCGTTCCCTGAATTTAAAGCATGCTAAAATATGTGCCTTTGGTTCTACGGCTCGCTTCCCGGAAAAGGTCAAAGAGGATAAAAATTTGAACATGTTGCTGGCTGCCGAAACCGAGTGGATTTCCATTTTCGGTAAAACCTGGCGCTTTCATTCCAAAGTCACTTTGGGACTGACCGATGAACAGAATGAAGAACTGATCTTCAAATCGGTTCAGTTTTTGAAGGAACAGGGCAGGAAGGTGGCCTTTGACGCCGAACATTTCTTTGACGGTTACAAAGATGATCCAGATTTTGCACTGCGCATGTTGCGGGCAGCCGAACAGGCCGGAGCCGATGTGTTGGCGCTTTGTGACACCAATGGCGGTAGCCTGCCTTCGGAAGTATCGGATATCTTTAAGCATGTGGGGCAGGAATTTAAAACGCCCCTGGGCATCCATGCGCACAACGATAGCGAGTTAGCTGTGGCAAATTCATTGGCCGCAGTACAGGCCGGAGCCGTGCATGTGCAGGGAACCATCAATGGCATTGGCGAACGCTGTGGTAATGCCAATTTGTGCAGCATTATTCCCAATTTAAAGTTAAAACTTGGCCTGCAAACCAAAGGAGCTGTTAATTTGCAGGGCCTGACTAATCTTTCACATTTTGTTTACGAAGTGGCAAATTTAACGCCCAACATTCGGGCGGCTTATGTGGGTAAAACCGCCTTTACGCACAAAGGCGGCATTCATGTAAGTTCTGTGCTCAAAGACAGCCGCATGTACGAACATGTGGAACCGGAAAAGGTGGGTAATCGACGTCATGTGCTGGTTTCCGATCTTTCCGGCCAGAGCAACATTCGTTACAAAGCTAAAGAACTGGGCATCAACATCGCGCAGGATCGGGAGTTCAGCAGAAAGTTTGTCCAGTATATTAAAAACCTGGAATATCAGGGATTTCAGTTCGATGGCGCCGAGGCTTCGTTCGAACTTTTATTGCGTTCAGAATTAAATACCTACAGTCCGTACTTCGAGATTACCTACGCCAAAATAAATGTGTTATTGGATAATGCCGAGACCGATTATTCTGAAGCCGTATTAAAAGTTAAAGTCGGGGATGAGGTAGAACACACGGCTTCTGATGGCAATGGACCGGTCAATGCGCTGGACAATGCGTTGCGCAAAGCCATCATTCGTTTTTATCCTGAAATTGCTAGCACGCATCTGGTAGATTACAAGGTGCGTGTGCTGGGTGAAAAAGACGGCACCGGCGCGCGTGTGCGTGTATTGGTTGAAACAAGCG
>JAGHBR010000532.1 GCA_021160885.1 Caldisericaceae bacterium | reverse complement strand
TCTTTTAACTGTGCAGTATTAACAATCATTCAACATTCAACATTTAAAATTCAAAATTTCCTAAATCTTAAATCAAAAATAATAAGCTGGCGCCAATCAGCGGCACAAATAAATTGTCCGTTCCAAATGGCGAAACGGCTTCCACGCCGGTCAGAACCGATGCCACAATTAGTGCTTTGCCCAAAAGGTAAAAAGAATTAATTCCCGCTAAAACAGAGCTTAACTGGTAATGCTGTAAAATAAGCAAAGTGCCCCAGATTACCAATGTACTGAAAATTAGCATGGCGGCCGATCCTTCCAGAGTTTTCTGTAAGCCCCGGAAGCTGAAAGATCGTTTGCCCCAATACTTGCCAATCAGGCTGGCCATGGCATCGCCCCAGGTCATAGCCATAATGGCCGGCAAAATAAGATGGAGCTGATCGTCTGGTTGGTTACGCCAGCCCAGTAGAAACAAAATCGTAATGGACAGGGCAAAATAGACGGTTCCCGGACTTT
This sequence comes from Caldisericaceae bacterium, assembly GCA_021160885.1. Taxonomy (GTDB): domain Bacteria; phylum Calditrichota; class Calditrichia; order Calditrichales; family Calditrichaceae; genus Caldithrix. The sequence goes on along the minus strand of JAGHBR010000532.1, from coordinate 6,939 downwards.
CTTTTTCTCCGTCCATGGCGGCAAAGGTACGCTGCCGGTAGAATAAATAATTTAAGACAATAAAACTGGCAAATGGCACAACGCCCCAATACCAGTGATCAAACAACAGCACAATGGCCCAGGTCCACATGCCGGCACCGATATGAATAATTTTACGGCTGATAAATTGTGGCCAGCGCAATTTTTTTGCTATTTGTTCGACAATGATCAACAAACCAAAAGCGTACACGTAAGAGAGCGCCAGGCCCCAGATATCATGTGCAGTCATTTTTTCCCCGAAAATGATTCAATCCAAAAGGAAAATAAAGAAAGGAAAGCATCAGCGCAAAATTAAAGCCTATTTAAGTCTGGAATTAGAATGTAAAAATCACAATAATATGCAATCCCTGATTTAAAACAACTAATTTTTACAACCTTTGAAAAAATCGGGGATTCTCCAAATCCGTCGTCATTCCGCACCTGATGCGGAATCTTTAGAGGATTCCCGCTTTCGCGGGAATGACATGAAGGCGCGGGAATGACATTTTTAATGATTTTTTCAAAGGTTTTTTTCATGGAAAAAATTTTTCTCACCAAGGCTAAAATTTTGTCACGTTAAAGAATGTTGCCTGTTGAGTGGCGCACCTTACCCCTGTTCCAGTTTACGAATGAGCCACATTTCCAGAGCCAACATTAATAAGGCCAATCCTAAAAACCAGGGCCACAACTCGCGGCCGATTCGCGCTTTGGACAAGGTTTGCGCATTAAAGTCTTCGGCTGAGAGCTGAATTAAATCCGGCCGGATTTGTTTCAGGTTAAGAAATGGCTCCTGCCATTCTGCAGAATTTAAATTGACGGCAAAGGTTTTTAAACTTTGCCCATCATTGGCAATTTTGTAATGGCCTGGTTGGCCAAAGCCCTCAAACGTAAAGGTCAGGCCATAATCCGTTTGTTCAGGAATAATATTGACTTTTTGTTGATCCGGCTTAATAAGTTGGAAATTTCCTTTCATTTTCACCTGAGGCAGAGTAATGGTTAATGGTCGACCAATTTGAGTTTGAAGATTTTCATCCACAGTGTAAGTTGCCATGGCCAACAGCTGATGTAAAAAGGGCACAAACAGGCCATGTAACGGGAAATTACCCCACTGGTGCGAAAGTCCGCTGCTTAATAAAAAAACTTTTCCCTTTGCTTTGGCGTCGAGAATTTGCAATAAGGGATCGCCATTGGAAAATTCGAAAAGCAGGGTTCCCATTTTACGCATTTTGAAGTACTGATAAAACACAGGCAACTCCACCTGCTCAACATTCGGCTGAAAAACCGGCTTTAACAATCGCCAGCCAGCGGAAGTCTGTTTTAAAGAGAAAAATTGATCATCCGACTGTCTTTTTTGAAAATCAATAAAAGGCTTTTTTAGAGTTAAGCGTTCTAACAGTTGATTGTACTCGGTCAATGAACTGCTGAGACCTGGAATCACAACCAAATTTTTGCCCATTTTTAAAAATTGATTAAGAATATTCACTGGCGCCTGGCCCATATTTACCGGATCGTCAAAAATCAATAGTTGGTATTCGGAAAGCGGTTGGGCCAACCATTCAGAAAATTTTACCGGAGTGATTCTAAAATTGCCTTTGGCCGAAATCGTCTGCAGAGCTGCTAAAACCTCAGGCTCTGTTTTGTGGTAAACATAAAGAATTCTGATCTCTTTGGGAATATCCAAGGTAAGATAATAATTGTTGTCCAGTAAAAGATGGTCGTCATCCAACTCTAAAACCAAATCATATTGTCCGGTAGTATTGGGTGAAAAGACAAGTTCTACGCTTTTGGTTGCGTGGGGCGCTATTTTAACAAGTTGCATGGCCAGTCGATTTGGCCCATTAAACAGACTAATGTAACTTTCTTTACTTTCATCTCCCTGGTTGCGGATTAAAGCCTGAAGGCGCACCGGCTGATGTAATTCAATTAAACCAGACAATATGGCTGCTGAATCCAGACTTAAATTTTCAAATGATTCATCAAAGGAGACTTTAATAAGAAATACCTTCGCTTGCAGCTTTTTCAATAAACTTACTGAAGAATCCGATACACTTTTAGCCGGCTGACGCGCATCGCTGATTAAAATCAGTTCTTTATTAAAATTGGGAAACTCTGCGAACAATTGTGCGCTTTTTTGCACTGCCAACCCAAAATTAAAGTTAAAATTGCTTACTTTTAATTGAGAAAGTTCAAAAGATTCATTAAAATTGATCTGGATCGGTTGTTCGGAATTTAAATCTCCGGTAATAATGAAAACCTGATCCTGATCCTGATATGAACTTAAAACCTGTTGAACCAGGTTAGTTGCTTTTTCAAAATTGGATTGAACCGATGTTCTGGCCTGCATGCTTAATGAATTGTCTAAAAGAATAACGGCAGTGGTTCGGGCGCCTTTTAAAGTTGAGGAAAACAGGCTTTTAAGTGTTGGCCGGGCAAAAGCCAGCACCAGGAAAATAATGAACAGCATTCTGATTAAAATGATCAAAATCTGGTAAATTTTAACCTGACGAATGCGTTTACTTTGTAACTCTTTTAAGAATTTAATGGAACTAAAAGGAATGGTTTTCAGCTTTTGTCTGTTTAAAAGATGTAAAATTATCGGAATCAGGGCAGCAGCCAGTAAAGGTAAGGCCAGGCTATTAATGAAATTAAACATAAACTAAATCCGGTTTTTGTATTACCACCATATTGAACGGACAAATTAACATTTTAAACTAACTTTTACAAAATTAAGAAAGACCGGAATGAGACGTAAATCATTAAGAAAAGAAACCGTAAATCCTTATTCAGCCCTGGCTTCCATTTATGACTTTGTCATGGCGCACGTGGACTACCAGATGTGGGCCAATTACATTAAGGCTCTTTTTCGGTTGGCGCACCGCCCTGTTTTACAGGTGGCCGATTTAAGCTGTGGAACAGGAAACCTTTTAACTCATTTAAAAAGTTTCAATCGCCAGGTATTGGGCTTTGATATTTCTCTCCCCATGCTGCAAATAGCCAAACAAAAATTTCCGGAAATTAAATATTGTTGTTCCGATTTTACTGCTCTGTCCATCAAAACTCAAACTCTGGATATTGCACTTTCTCTTTATGACTCGGTTAATTACATAATTTCGGATCAGGAAGTTTTAAATTTTTTTTCAGAAGCGTTCCGCGTTTTAAAGCCGGGCGGCTTGTTTATTTTTGATATTGTCACGCCATATTTGTGTGAATCGGCTTTTAAAAAATACCATGAAAACGCTCAGATTGATGAAAATACGCGCTACGAAAGATTCAGCTTTTTTAAGGTAAAGGAACAAATGCAAATTAATCAATTCCGCATCTGGCACAATGGCAAATATTTTTTTGAAGAACATCAGCAAAAGATAAGGCCGGTAAAAGATTGGGTACAGTTAATTTCACAATCTGATTTTAAAATTGTAGAAATATTTAGTAACTTTAGCATGAAGCCAGTAATGGAAACATCAGAACGGGCGCATTTTGTTTTGCGGCGGCCTGTGTAATCATAGTAAGCTTTAACGCCCGTTAATGATGGTTTAAATTTGTTTAAATAATTATTTTTCAATAAATCATGGAAGAACCATTATGGTTGTTACCATTGAATTAATTGCAGGTCTAGCCGTTTTACTTGTACTCATCGTTTTTTTAACGCTAAAAATCAAAGAAAAAAACCGCTTGGCGCTTTTTAGAATACTTGTTCATCTGGGCATAGAAGATATGAGCAAGCCGTTTTCCAATTTAACTTTAGATGCAATCCAACGGCGTTACAACTTAATTCATGAAACATTAGAACGAGCCCAGGGCGTTGCAAAGTTACCGGAAGAGAAAACCCGATGCGAAAAATTGTTAAAAGACCTAAGCGAATGGCGAATTAAACAGATTCAGTTGATTTACCAAAAAAAATTAAATGAAATTCTAAAAAAATATCATGAGACACCTGATATTAACCGTAAATTGGCACTCCTCTTTGAAGCCCGCAATTTAATCACCGAAGGCATTTTACCGGAAGCGCCTTTAAAAAAGATTGATAATTTAATCCTTCGTCTGTATGTTATGAAGGCCCGTTTGTTGGCAGAAGACAAGAAAGAAAGAGAACGCTACGAAATTTACGAAGAGTATATCACAAAGGTTCTTAACAGCGGCATTGAAGACAGGGTAATGGATGAATCGAAAGAGTTCCGAGAATTAATCGAAGATTTTGAAATTCTGCATCGCAAATTTAAAAGCAAAAGGCCAAAGTCTGAATGATTGAATTTTACAATGTGACTTTAAAAATGGGTCGAAAGGACCTTTTAAAGGATTTGTCCTTTCGTCTTTTTAAAGGAGAATTTGCCTATATTGTTGGACCCAGCGGCGCCGGAAAATCGACCATTTTGCGTCTTATTTACATGGACCTTTTTCCTGATGCCGGAATGGTGATTGTTGGAAATTACTCTTCGGCTAAAATCAAAGAAAATCAAATCCCTTATTTGCGTCGTGAATTGGGCGTCATTTTTCAGGATTTTAAACTGCTCCCGGATCGCAACGTTTACGAAAATGTGGCCTTTGCCCTGCGCGTTACCGGCGTAAAAGGGGCGGAAGTAAAACGCAGAGTTTTACGTGTTCTAAGTGAGGTTAATGTCGCTCATCGCCGAAATCTTTTGCCACAGTCTCTTTCCGGGGGCGAACAACAACGCGTAGCCATTGCGCGGGCCATTGTTAATGAACCGTTCATCGTCCTGGCAGACGAACCGACCGGTAATCTGGACATGCAAAATTCTTTGGAAATCATGGAAATTTTAGGACGCATTAACCGCCAGGGCACCGCTGTGTTAATGGCAACTCACGATCAATCCCTGATCGAAAAATTTCCGCACCGCGTCATCCGAATCGAGAATGGGAGATTAATTTCGGAATGAGTTTTTTCTTTACCGTTAAAGAAGGTATTAAGGGCCTTTCCAGAGCCAGGCTGGCTACTTTTTTGACCATTACGACGGTTACCTTATCTCTATTTTTAATCGGATTTTTCATTGCTCTGTTCATCAATATTGACCAATGGCTGGGCGAGAAAAGAAAAAACATTGAAGTAGAGGTATTTCTGGAACCCGTACTGGAACAGACAAAAATTGACCAGATTTATAGCCGGTTAAAAGGTATTGAAGGTATTGAACGCATTGAGTTTATTTCAAAAGAATTAGCGGCAGAGCGTTTTAAAAAGGAATTCGGTCAGGATGTGCAAGCAGTTTTGGGAACTAATCCCCTGCCGCCATCTTTTATCATCCATTTAAAAACGGGTTTTAGAAATGCGTCTGCCATCCGGGCTATTTCCAAGAAAATTGAAAAAATTGATGGGGTAACGGAGGTCGTCTACGCCTCCGGCGCATTGGACTTACTTGATCGTTACATTACGATTATTTACCTAATTTTAGGCGGACTGGGACTGGTGCTAATTGTCATCACAGTGATTTTGATCCACAATTCCATTCGCTTAATTATTTACGCCAGAAGAGAAATTATCGAAATAATGAAACTGGTTGGCGCCACACGGGCTTTCATTCGCCGCCCCTTTTTGGTGGAAGGTTTTTTTTACGGTCTGTCCGGTGGTTTACTGGCTGATTTGTTTCTGTTTGCTGTAATCTATTTGACCAAATCGTATCTTTACGACCGGCTGATTATGCCTTACCCTGTGTATGGCCTACTTCTGGGACTAGGACTGTTGGTTGGTTTTGTTTCAAGCCAGATCAGTATTAACAAACATCTGAATACTTTACTTTAAACCACCACGAAACAATTGACTCGTATTTACAAAGCTCCTATTTTTTTCAACCACAAAAATTAAGGGGATAATATTATGAAGATCGGAATCGTTGGTTGCGGATTTGTCGGCGCAACCATTGCTTACGCCATTTTATTCCGCAAGGCAGCCACAGAAATTGTTTTAATCGACAAAAACGAGAAACGCGCCCGGGCTGAAGCGGCTGACATCAGTCATGCGACTCCCTTTTCCCACGCCGTAAATATTTTTGCCGGCGATTACAATGATTTAAAAGGCGCTGGAATGGTGATCATTGCCGCCGGTGTAAACCAAAAGCCGGGTGAAACCCGCTTACAGCTTTTAGGTAGAAATGAAGCAATTTTAAGACAAATAATGCCCGCCATTCTGGAGAATGCTCCAGATGCGCTTATTTTAATGACAACCAATCCGGTGGATGTAATGACCCACCTGGCAGCCAAAATGGCTGAAAAACTTGGCTACAATGGCAATCTTATCTTTGGCAGCGGCACAACCCTGGATACAGCGCGTTTCCGATCTTTACTGAGCTCCAAATTAGGCGTTGCCCCTCAGCATGTGCATGGTTACGTTATTGGCGAACACGGCGATTCCGAAGTTTTGACCTGGTCGATTGTCGATATTGGAGGCTTGCCTTTACAAGATTTTGTTAAAGCACAACGGATAACATTCACTGACCAGGACAAGGCATGGATTGATGAAAATGTGCGAAAGGCGGCTTACGCAATTATTGAAGGAAAAGGCGCCACTTATTACGGAATTGGAGCTGCGGTGGCCAATATTGTGGATGTGATTGCCCATGATCAAAAAGCGATTTTAACCATTTGCAAACCCATGCCTGAAGTACAAGGCATTGCCGATGTCACTCTTTCCATGCCGCACTTAATCCATGGCAAAAAACGCATGATGCCTTTGCCCTTAAAACTGGATAAACAGGAATGCCAGCTTCTTAAAAAGAGCGCCTCAATCATCAAGCAGTTTTTGGATGATTTTAAACAAAGTTGATGCACCTGGGAAGGTAATTGAGATTGTTGGCCTTGTTAAATGGTAACTTATCCCTATCCGTTCTGTGAAGTACATCTTTTAATATAACGTTCTTAGTTCACTATTAATTTTCTAAAAATAAATAAGGAGATTTCATATCGAATCAGATA
>JAGHBR010000098.1 GCA_021160885.1 Caldisericaceae bacterium | reverse complement strand
TGCTATTGTTAAGCACAATAAAAAATTACAGGATGAATTTGTGAATTTTTCAAAACAGGAAGACAATAGCAACGGACAATTGTCACTCAAATCATTGCTATTAAAAATTGCAGTAGTGCAAGAACAATATTTTACAGAGTTCAATAAAATTGATTTGGAAAACCCTGATTGGGACAATTATAATCCTCCTTATTCGGGTTATATAGAGGAGTGGGAACAATACCAACAAGCCAGTGAGCAGGAGTTTGGGCAAGTTTTTGAACATTTCAAATCGAAAGCCATTGATAGCATTATCAGGCAACAAATTGATGATTTTATAGCAATGCTATTGGGACTGTACGAAGCTTGTTTAAATGTGGAAATAAAAGATGAAGTGGGTTCGTTTGATGATGTAAACGACTATTTAACCGATGAGCATCAGCGTATAATGCTTGAACTTATTGATAAAATTAAGATGTCGGCTATTTCGGATCACAAAGTTATGCCAGCCATTAAATTATTTTTTGATTATTGTGACGCAGAATATCCCGGCAATCCGGGCTATCCAAATTATTTTGAACCCCTTATTCTGGCTTTGGCCGATTTTTCAGGTCAGCCCGACAAATTACTTTCATATATTGATGACTCAAAAGTGGATAGGAAAGCATTGCCCCAATTGATTTTATTGCTTAATAAAAATGCAGGACACAAAACCGATTGACTGCAAAATGCGGAGCTGTATTACTTAACAGACAATGAGGTAGCCAAACAGCTATAGTCGTAGAATATTTAAAAAGGACGAAAAAATAAATCAAAAAAAATGAGGTTAAAGATTAGATTATCAAAAAACAAAACCACAGTTCCCTTTGATTATCAACAGAAATTGGTTGGTACTATTCATAAGTGGTTAGGTAAAAATGAAGAACATGGAAAACAATCTGTATTTTCATTTTCACAATTGCAAAGTGGTGAAATTGTAAAAAACGGATTCAATTTTCCAGAAGGATCTGTTTTGTATTTCTCTTCAACAGATAATAAACTGTTAACAAGGATTTACAAAGGAATAAAAGCTGATCCAACTTTGTTTTCTGGACTTAAAGTTTATGAAATTGATATGATTTCAGAACCTGCTTTTAGAAATCGTGAATGCTTTCCTTTATTAAGTCCACTATTCTTTAAGCAAAAAATAGAAGGTAGAAACAACCCCAAGCATTTTACTTTTGAAGATAGTGAAACGGAAAGTTTACTAACAGAAGCTGTAAAAAGAAGACTTGAATATAATGGAATACCAGACGATACTTTAAAAATCACTTTCGACAAAACCTATCAAGGTAAAAAAACAAAAGTGATAAAATATAGAGGGATTGGTAATAAAACTTCAGTATGCCCCATTATAGTTGAAGGGAAGTTTGATACGATGGAATTTTTATGGAATAATGGCGTAGGACATTCTACAGGGATTGGATTTGGATGTTTAAAATAGAAGAAGATATGATGTACGTAGTAAAATATACAGGACCGTTTGGTTTTATTAAACCTTGGACTGCAGTTAGAGATGAGGAAACTTTTAGTCAACAATTCTTAACCCCATCAATGGTGGCAGGAATTGAGCGTAAACTATTTCCAAAGTTATTAAAAGAAGAATATGGGATTTATAAAATCAAAAGACACAGATTGAGCTATTCACAAATTTCTTCACAACAAGAACAAACACAACCACGAGGTTGGAATGAAAAAGGAAGAGGAGCAAATAAAGAATACTCACGACCATATGCAATTTTAACACGAGGTGTTCTATTGAATCCTGTTTTGTTTTTAGCCTTTGATAATAAAGAAGATGCTGAAATTGCACATAAACAACATATCTGTTTAGCAAGAAATGAGGATATACTTTATGCTACCGAAGAAATAATTGAGGTTTCAGAAGCAGAGTTTGATACAAATGAAGAATTATTTAGAGGCTATGAATTAATTTTTGAAAAGGGTGAAGATTCATTTATGGTTGGATACAATCGTTTAAATAATAACAAAGCAATGTATGGCAGTTTAAAAGTCGTTGGGAATCCTGTTAGAAACAATTATTAATAATGACTGTAGTATGTGAACATATAAAAGCAAAAGGCAAACCTAATTTTATGCCATTGGTTACTCATCTTGAGCAAGTAGTCTTAGTTGCAGAAAAAGTTGCAAAAGAGCTTTCAATGGATACTTATATTGCAAGACAAGGAGCAATACTTCACGATATTGGAAAGGCAAGTCCGATTTTCCAAAAGCGTCTTTATGGAAAAGATAATTCAGGAAAAGCTTACCGACACGAAATAGGTTCTGTATTCTTTTTGTCATTATTTCCAGAAGATATTCATTCAGAGTTAATTGAAATGGTAATAGCTCACCATAAATCAATATATAATGATGCCCGAGAGAGAGGGATTTTAGATTTGAATAAATTATATGGAAAAGAAATTATAGAATATCATCTTACAGATTGGGATGATTGGAGCAAAACGGCAAATTTAATCTTGAATTCATTTGGAATAAGAACTAAAGAGATTTCAAAGGAAGAAGCGATTGAAAATTACACCAAAGCGCTTAATTATTGTA
>JAGHBR010000180.1 GCA_021160885.1 Caldisericaceae bacterium | reverse complement strand
CAATTTCAACAAGAATATGAATGAGCAGAACGAGGATCAATATGAGGCGCATATTGATTTTACTGTGCCATTTCAGATAACAGACGCAATTAAAATAGACCTAAAAGTTGGAGGACAATACAAATACAAAAACCGAAAACGCAATTTTGATCAAATAGTTTGGAACAGTAATGTATTTCAGGATTACATAACCGGAAAATCAACAACCGGCGATGACATTAACTGGACAGAGGGGTTGGAATGGGTAACACTGAATTCAAACTCGGCTGTCTCGATGGAGAATATGGTTGGTGGAAGTCTCGATAATTTCTTAGGAGGTAATTATGTATTTGGATGGTATCCTGATGTTGACAAAATTAATCAGATATACGATTACTGGATACCCATGATGGACTACTACCGTGCACAGGGTCAGGAAGTTTGGGAACCGCTTTTCGGATTCGAGATTGCAATGGGGAACATTAATCCCAGACCAAGTGTAGCAAACGACTACTCGTATATTCAGAACTATTATTCCGCGTATGTAAATCCAACTATTTCGATAGGGAAAAAAGTTACAATTGTTCCGGGTTTCAGATACGAGAAAATAAATGCCGAAATGGAAGCGTGGTATGTTGAAAGACGAGTTAATGAAACAATGGAAATTCCGGGATATGAAACCACCGGAGAGCGATCAAACGACTTTCTGTTACCCATGATTCATTTTAAGTATAAAGCATCAAAATTATTGCAATTCCAGGGATCATATACTCAAACTTTAAACCGACCAACATTTAATTCTGTAGTACCCTACGTTTATGTTGAAAATGCATCGAAACCATATAAGCGCGAATCCGGAAATACCGAGTTAAGTCCTGAATTGTGGACCAATTACGACATGAATGTAGCCATACATGGGAAAAAAATAGGACTGTTTTCAGTAAGTGGTTTTTATAAACAAGTTGAGGACAAAATATGGAACAGAACTTGGACTCGTTTGGCGAAAGATGAAATAATACCACCTTTTGGCGAAAAAGACGAGGTTGAGGTTACCGGTTATTACAATCACGAATACAAAGTTACAGTAAAAGGATTTGAAGCTGAATGGCAAACAAATTTCTCGTATCTGCCGAAAATCTTTAGCCATTTTACCTTGTCCTTGAATTACTCGTATATCGATAACAAAACCATGTACCCATGGGAAGAGGTGAATTTGGTTCCTATCGATACCACACCGCGCGGCAGAGTTATATATGATAAGGTAAGATTAGACTCTGCTTATGTAGGACCAATGATTGATCAACCCACACATCTTGCAAATGCATCTCTCGGCTTTAGTTATAAAGGATTCGACTCTTGGCTCTCTTTTCAATACAAAGGTGCTGTTCCGGTTAGTCTTAGAGGTGCCGTTGAAAAGCATATTGATAAAATTGCTTACGTCAGATGGGATTTTCAAAGTAAGTTAAAATTACCGGTTAAAGGGCTGGACTTGATGTTTAGTGTTGCCAACATCAATAATATCAGAGAGGAGCAATACATGCAAGGAGATACCCGGCCCATACATGTCGAAAGCTACGGATGGACATGTGATTTGGGAGTCAGGTATACGTATTAAATACACCCCCAAATCAAAAAGAAAGAATTCAGATGGAGGGATAGGATATAATACCAATTAACAGAATTATTAATTAATTAAAACAAATTACTATGAAACAAATTTTTACAAGAAGTATTTTACTGTTCGTATTTATGTGGCTTGGTACACATACATTTGCGCAGGATACCATTAGTGTTGATCAAGGTTTGGGTACGCTGAACGCTGCCATCGACGAGCACGGAGGCAACGTGGTTTACAAACTTAAAGCTGGTAGCTGGTACGGATTGAATGCAATTATTGAAGCCAGTGATTCGACACTTGGAGCAGGTGGTTCTTTAACTATTATTGGTGAAAAAACTGATGAGATGCCAGCGATAATACAGGTTGGTAATAGCTTAGACGGGGGTGTTCTTCCATTGCTTATCAGAACCTTTAATGATTTAACATTAAAGAATCTGTTTTTTAGTGATCAGGACGCTACCGGTACTGTTGGTGCATCTATTATAGATATTGCTGCGCCAGCAAAAGTAGTTATGGATAATTGTGTTATAGATCCTGCAGGACAGTCGTACATGATTGATGGAGCTGACCCTGCAAACGGCTCAAAGTTATTTTTGACAAATAACCTTTTCCTTAGGAATGGTAATATGGGAGGTCCAAACGACCCGGGATACATGGGTAGTAATCAGTGGGATACATTGTATATCGAAAACAATACATTTGTTTCTTCGGGCCAATCGTTATTTGTAGGAGCACGGAACAGAATACCGCCTAATAATTTTATCTGGGTTAATCACAACTCTTTCTTTTGGCACGATGTATGGCTAGGAATACCTTTTAACGATTTGAATTATTATATGACTAATAATCTGTTCCATGACGTTAGTATTTTTAGTCAGCTACAGGCATGGGTTCAATTTTTTCCTGATCCTGAGACAAATAAAATTCTTAGTTTGATGAATACAGATACACTCGCATATGCCGATGGTACATTAGAGACATTACCTTCTCAAAGGATAAAATTCTGGCAGCGTAACCTGCAGTATAATTCTGCTGGCGTAAAGAGCATTGTAGATTTTGCAAAAAATGACACAACTGTATCACCAGTCTTTGCAATACCAATGTTGTGGGACGCAGATGTTCCTGATGATTTTATTAGTTATACTCTTGAGGATTCCATTCCTGCTCTCAGTAGAGAATATAAAATATTCAACGACGATGTAAACTGGCCCTACATGAAATACAAT
>JAGHBR010000069.1 GCA_021160885.1 Caldisericaceae bacterium | reverse complement strand
TCCAGCAGGTTTTGCAACAGGGCTTTCATCCGTTGTTTGGCTTCAGGCGGGAAATATTTGGCCACGTACATTTTGCCCAATAGTTGTCCGATATTGGCATTCATTGTGTTCAGAGCACGTTTCCAGCGCGGGCTTAAAGCCGGCGTTCCGGTTAATGTTTTACCATAAAAATTGAATTTGGCCTGTATAAAGTCATGAGCGAGGTAATTGCCAAAACTGTTGATTAATTTGAACGTTAAATAATCCTTAAAATCTTCCGCTGAATATTTTTTAAATAAACGGCCAAAAGCCTGCAGGTAGTCAGGTTGAGAAACAATTAATGAATCAAATGCGGCCAAATCGGCTTCTTTAAAAAAGCTTTGCCAGTCAAATTGTGGCGCTAATTTTTTCAGTTGATTTAAAGCCAGCTTGTTGTACGTTTTTTCCCGTTGCCGGTTTTGAACACGTGTCCAGTGGTTGTTGGCCATTTCGCTTTCCATTTGCAGAATTTTTTGTGAGCGGGTCTGAGCGTTTTCAATTCCAGACAGCTTAAAAACCTGCTCAATATAAGCGGCGTACTGTTGCCTGATATGCTTAAATTTATCAGATTCCCGCAAATAGTAATCGCGGTCGGGTAGTCCTAAGCCGGATTGACTGATGTAAAGCAGATGTCGTTTGGCGTTTTTCAGGTCAGGACGTACGTAAAACGAAAAGGGCAATTGCACCCCAATTTTACGCAAATTTGCCATTAAGGCAATTAAATCTTGCTTTGTACGGACTGCCTGAATTTGTTTTAGCTTTTGTGACAAAGGTTTAAGCCCTGCCTGCTCAACCATTGCGCTGTCCATAAAGCTGCGGTAAAAATCAGCTACTTTTTGTTCATCACTGCCTGCAGGGTTGGCTTTGGTAGCTAATTCTTCGACTAATTGGTGTAAGTGTTTTTCATTGCGTTCTTCCAACTCAGTGAAGGCGCCATAATTCGATTTGTCAGCAGGAATCTGCGTTTTTTTTAGCCAGGCGCCATTTACATGGAGGTACAAATTGTCCTGCGGACGAATGGTAAAATCAAAATTTTCTTTTTCAATGCCCGATTTTTTTTGCGTACACGAAATCAGGGAAAAGAAAAAAAGCAATAGGAAGAAATGAATTCCGTTGATTCTGAAATAGAAATTCCGTTTCATTTGAACACCTCAATTTTAATGATTTGTACTGGTTTAACCGGTAAATCGTTGCTTTGCGTGGGTACATCGGCGATTTTGTCTACCACTTCCATGCCTTTAGTGACTTTGCCGAAAACGGTGTATTGCCCGTCCAGGTGGCGTGATGGTTGTTGAACAATAAAGAATTGGCTGCCTGCCCCAAGGGCAACGTTCCCCGGACGCGCCATAGAAACCGCCCCCCGCTCATGGGGCAGCTCATTAAATTCATGCGGAATGTGTACTAACGGTCCACCCAAACCATAGCTTTGCACATTTGGTGTCCGTGTGTTAGGATCGCCTCCCTGAATCATAAAGCCCTTAATGACCCGATGAAAAAGCAGACCGTCGTAGTAACCACTTTCGGCATGGGTAATAAAGTTAAAGCAGGTTAAAGGCGCTTTTTGCGGGAAAAACTCTATTTCAATATTACCAAAATTAGTTACGAGGCGCGCTTTAACTCCTTCCATCTCTTCAATTAAAAACTGGATGTTCTGAGCCAGTTTTTCGTACTGCATGTTTTTCAACTTCAATTCCTGAATTTGTTTTTTTAGTTGTTGGTTCTCATCAATCAATTTTTGATCTTTACATGATGTTAAGAAAACTACAAAGATCATTGCCAAAAATATCAATTGCCTCATAGTTATTCCCTATTTATTGTTCAACAGCCTCCAACTCAAGTTAGCAGCAAATTAGAAATTTTGCAAAAATTGAACTTTTTGAAAAGAAAATGTCCAATTTTTTTAAAACAAAGCGTTTAAATTTTCAACACATAGTTTTAGGCCGACCATAAAAGAAAGAATAACAGAGGAGGTCCTCCATGGATCGGCAAACCTTTTTAAAACAATTTGAAACATTACAGAGCAAAATGCGTGTCCTCATTTTACAACATCGTTCCGAATCTGAAGAATATGATGAAGACTTTCTGATTCAGATGCACAACCTTTCAGCAAGAATGATTTGGTTACGCAAACAATTAAAACGTTGCAACCCAAAGCAGGATGTTATTTTGCCTTTAAAAAAAGACCTCACAAGCGTTTAAGCCTGTGAGGCCCGACCAACTTACTCTTTAAACTTAGCCAAAATTTCTTTCACGGCATCTTTGTGTACCATAAAGCTTAACATTTTCAGTTTTACAAAATCGTCTCTGAAAAAGAAATAACCTTTATATTTCCCTTTTTGTGAACCGGAGGCCGAATCTTTAATTAAAAACCAGTCATGTCCGTCTTTTCTGGTGTAACCTACCAGGTGCACGCCGTGGTCATCGGTAGTGGTTTTGTTGTAAAAACGGAGTTCTCTGGAATATTGATTAATTTCTTTTTGCGACAAATCCCATGGAACCACAATCGCAATATCGCCTTCGCTGTAGCGCCCTGGTTCGCTAACATCTCCACCGATGGCAATTGAGTAGCCGTTTTTGATTGCTTTTTTGATCGCTGCGTAAAAATCTTTAAGTGGAATATTTCGATAATCTTTTGAATGCCACCAATTGTCCGGCACTTCAAATTCAGCTTTGGTGTAAAAGGGAAACTTTAAAGTGGACATGAACTCAACGTAGTCATCCGGGTTTAATTTACAGTACTGATCGAGGAAAGTTATTGGGGTGTATTCCTGCCCCTGGTACCTGAATGAAGCAGGAGGCTGGCCCATGTATTTGTTTAAAATCTGTTTGATGGTGGTTAAAACGATTTTTTCATCCCAGTAACCTTTTTCTTTGACAAAATTCAAATAATCCTTCATTTCACGAAACATTTTAGTGTGGTTGTAGCGTTCCTGGCCGGGCAACAAACCGTCGTAAATTTCTCGGGGAACGATGCCGTATTGTTTAATGCGAGCAATGGCCGAATTTGATTCAGAACCCTGTCCAAAAAAGGACTTGCCTTTTTCCTGAACAAAACGCCGGGCTTTTTCGACGTACTCCCAGTAAACAACGTACATTTCTGACAAGCGCACTTTCAGGCCATGTTGACGGTAAAGGTCACTTTCCAGAAAGGAAATTGTAGAAAAGGCCCAGCAAGTTCCGGTTGTGTCCTGATGGGTAGGATCAAAATGGAAGACTTTGATATTAAAATCTTCCATTTTGGGTTTTTTAACTTTTTCGAAATTGCCGGTTAAAATCCAGCGCTCCTTGCCCCATATTTTTTTCTTCTGGTAAAATGCCTTGTCCTGGGCAAAGGTGGTTAAACTAAATGCCAGTACGAATAAACTTGCCCAGAAGAGTTTAAACTTTGCCATGATAAAACCTCCTTGCTTTAAAATCCAAGTTTTTCTAAAAATTATGCTTTTCTGCACAAAATTTAAGAGATTATTTGCTAAATTCAAAAACTTGCTACCAATGGTTGGTAGCTGTAAATTGAAAAAGTAAGAATATCAGGGGAAAGCCATATTTGAAGATAGTGTTTGGGCAAATATTTTTAGAAAAAAAGAAGGCGAAAAGGAAGATATTTTAACTGTATTAAAACACATTCCCTTGTTTCAGGACCTTAGTAAAAAGGAGCTGCGCCAGCTGGAACGTATTTTGCACCAACGTACCTACAAACAAGGAGAGGTAGTTTTTAATGAAGGCGAGCCAGGAGTTGGCATGTACATTATTGAAGATGGCGAGGTGCAGATTACCATTGGCAAAGACCGTCGCGTTTTAGCGGTTCTTTCCAAAGGAGATTTTTTTGGTGAAATGGCTTTGCTTCTGGAAGCGCCACGTACAGCTTCGGCCATTGCCAGCAAAGCCAGCATTTTGTATGGGTTTTTTCAACCGGACTTGTTCAGTATATTGGAAACTTACCCCCGCACCGGGAATAAGATTCTTTTACGGCTCTCGCAAATGATTGCTGAGCGTTTACGTCGTAGTAATATTGAAAACCGTGAATTAAGGGAAAAATTGCAAGCGCTTGAGGCAAAGGGGAAATAATGGACATAACCATTAACCGATTCCTGAAAATCTTGCTTTTTTTACTTGGCCTGGCAGCCATTGGCTGGTTGGTAGTAAAATTAAGCTCTATTATCATGGTTTTTATCGTCGGCGCACTTTTGGCCTACATTCTTGATCCCATTGCTTCCTTTTTGGAATACAAGGGACTTAGTCGGGCAGCCGCTACAGGTGTTATTTTTCTGGTTCTGGCTTTAATTCTATTTTTGACTGTTCTTTTTGTCGTCCCTCCTATCATTGATCAGGTCAAAGTTATTCAACACAATCTTAGTTCGGATACAAGCGCAGAAGCCATTAAAAACATTGAACAATTTATCCGCAAGAACATTCCGTTTATGAAGGAATCGGATTTGAATTTGCAGGTGCGGGTAAATGAAATGGTTACTCATTTTTCCAATTCCATTTTTGGTTTGCTGGGCAGTGTTATTTCAATAATCACGACTCTGGTAATCATTCCTTTTGTTGTGTTTTTCCTGCTAAAAGACGGACGCAGTATGATCAAAAATTTAGTCAGTATTATCCCTAATCGATATTTTGAAATTACCCTGAACCTGCTTTACAAAATAGACTTGCAGATCGGAGGCTATTTGCGTGGCCAGTTTTTTGACGCGCTGATTATTGGTATTTTGTCGGTGATTGCGCTTTGGTTTTTGAAAGTCCCCTACTTTTTACTAATTGGCGCATTTGCCGGACTGGCCAATATGGTGCCTTATGTTGGCCCCTGGACAGGCGCATCCCTGGCCGTACTGGTTGTGCTAATCAGTAACGGAGAGGTAAATCAAATGGTAATGGTGGCCCTGGCATTTGCAATTATTCAATTGATTGACAATGTTCTGGTGCAGCCTTTGGTGGTAGCGCGCAGTGTAAAAATGCACCCTTTACTGGTTATTTTTGCCGTAATTGTAGGTGGGCAATTTTATGGCATTTTGGGGATGTTTTTGGCTGTACCTGTGGCAGCCATTATTAAAGTTTTCGTCATTGAAGTTTACAATATGTACAAAAAAGTAAATCTTGCTTTTTAATACGTAAGGAATAGAATGGAAGAAAAGAAAAGTATTCTTGAATATGCTCCTATTTTGGCCTTCATTGCCAGTTATTTTTTATTCCATTTATTTGACTGGATGGAAACAACGCAATTCTTTTGGGCCTCGATCATCGGCACCATAACCTATGGCCTGATGGTTGCTGATTTAAAAATGGAATATAAAGGAAAAAAATGGAACTACAAACAACTTAATTTCTTTATTGGTCTTTTAACGGTATTTAATATTGTCCTCTTTTTTCAAAGTTTTTTACACTGGCGTAGAATGATCAGCAGCATTGTCCGCATGTCGATTCTTTATGTGCTATTGATAATTTTTATTGCCATTCTTTTCCGAGCCATTCGTGTTTACTCCTACCACAAATCTATGTTGGAAAACAAAAAGAAATGAACTTTATTTCTCCAATGTTGCTAATTAAAAGAAAGGAGAAATTATATGGTTCTCATTGAATTTAGCATGTTTCCCTTAGACAAAGGCGAAAGCCTTTCTTCCTATGTGGCCCGCATTTTGGACATTATTGACCAGAGCGGCATTCCCTACCGCTTGAACCCAATGGGCACTGTTTTAGAAGGGGATTATGATGAAGTGATGGCAGTTGTACGAAAGTGTTTTAAAGCGCTGGAAAAAGATTGTAATCGCATTTCCATGACCCTGAAAATGGATTACCGAAAAACGGATCAAAGTCGTTTGGAAAGTAAAATTAAAAAAGTCGAATCAATATTAAAGAAAGAGCTGAAAAAGTAATGAAAAAATGGCTTCCTTTTTTACTTCTGCCTTCACTACTAATGGCTGGCGGAGATTTGCAGAGCAAAATTCGTCAAGCCCGCCAAAAGGTATTTCCTGCCCTGGTACACATTCAACCGATTAAAGAGTTTGTGGATTCCGGGGAGCCGCAAAAGGTTCAGGTAACCGGTAGCGGCTTCATTTTTTCGGAGGATGGTTATGTGCTTACCAATAATCACGTTGCCGAAAAAGCCCGCTTTGTCATGTGTACGCTCTCTTCCAAAAAAGAAGTGGAAGCCGAAGTGGTCGGACTTGATCCCTGGACTGATTTAGCGGTTCTTAAACTAAAACTCGAAAAAAGTAATTTAAAAAAGGTACCTTTTGCCCGTCTTGGCGACAGCGACCAGCTTGAGGTCGGTCAGGTAGTGCTGGCCTTGGGCTCTCCTTTGGGGCTGGCACGTTCTCTTTCCATGGGTGTCATCAGTTCAGTAGATCGTTATTTTGGACAGTCGGGAGACATGACCTCGCCTTATAATCTCTGGATTCAGACCGATGCTGCTATCAACCCTGGCAATTCAGGAGGGCCGCTGGTAAATCTGGATGGCGAAGTCGTGGGCATTAATGCCCGTGCCATCACCTTTGGTGAAAATCTGGGCTTTGCCATTCCCATTAATACGGCCAAATACGTCATTAAGCAACTTTTGGAGAAAGGTGAAGTAGAACGCGCCTGGATTGGTGTTGAGTGGCAAGAAATCAAAGATTTAAAAGCTTATTTGAATCTACCGAAATTACAGGGCGTTTTAATCCGTGAAATCGACGAAAATTCTCCGGCCCAAAAAGCCGGCCTGCGACCGGGGTTTGTTGTGACTGAAATTAATGGCCAAAAAGTTAATGCCCTTTATCAGGAAGAGTTGCCTAAAGTTCGTTTACTTGTTTCTTCTTTACCGGTTGGTCAGTCGATCGAAATTAAATTCCTGGATGAAAATTTAGCCCCTCAAAAAGTGACTTTAATTACCGAAAAGCAGGGTAAATTCAGCGGAGACGAATATTACTGCGCTGAATGGGGCTTTTCTGTAAAAGAGATTACCCCGCGCATTCGTAAACATTTCCGTTTGACCGAATCAGACAAAGTGTTAATTTCTGGTATTCAGATGGGAAGCCCGGCTCAGGAAGCAGGCGTTTTTAGTGGCGCTGTGCTAAAAAAAATAGACAACCAACCTGTAAAAAATATTGACCAATTTATTACGGCTTATGAAAACCAGTATCGCAAGGACAACAAAGATCATCTGCTTTTGATTAAAATTGGTGAAGTGAACCGATTTGCACTTATTAAAGGGAAAAAACAAGAATGAAATGGATTTTGCAAGTAAGCTTGTTATTGAGCCTGGTTAGCTTTTTACCAGCGCAAAAGAACTGGCAAAAAATTTTTGATGCATATTCTAACAAAATAGTAACGATTAACTATTATGAACAAATTTTATCGTTTGAAGAAATTGAAGACAAAGAACGCGTTAAACGCCATTTAACAGGTATCATTGTTGATGATCGGGGGTTGATTTTAACCAGTTCAGCAATTTATCCGGCTAAAATTGAATTCAGCGCTTCCTTCAATATGATGGCCTCGGCAAAGATCCCTACAGAGATCAAAGTAAAATTCAAAAATGGGATTGAATTACCGGCTAAATTTATCGGCAAAGACGATGATCTGGGCATTGCTTTCATTCAACTTACCGATTCTCTGCAAACGGTGGGCGTTCAATTTTCAAAAACAAATAAATTAAACATTGGTCAGGAAATCTTTTTACTTACGCATTTACCGGAATCATATGATTTTAACCAAATCATTGTCAAGCGTAGAATTAATTCTATTGCAGGGGGCAATGAGCCGCGCTACTATTTTGAAAAAAATTTTAGTTCTTTAACCAATTTTGGACTGGCAATAGACGCCAGCGGGCGTGCCGTTGGTTATTTTTACGGAGGGGACCGGCCGGTTGTCAATCGTCTGCCATTTTCCGGAATCTCTTCGGGAGGTTTAGCTCAAATAGTGCTGTTTAACAGATTTGCCGAACAGGTTAAACAGCCACCGGTTTTTAAACATAAACAAACGGTACGTAAGAAATGGCTGGGTATTTACATGCAGCCTTTTACGCGCGATCTTGCCCGATATTTTGGACAGCCCGATCTGCAAGGTATTCTGATTAATACGGTCATTAAAAATTCTCCGGCAGAATCTGCCGGTCTGTTGCCGGGTGATGTGATCACCAAAATCAACGAACAACCGCTTGTGGCAGAAAAGGACAGCGATCTGGAAACGCTCCGTCAAATAATCCGAAATCAGAAAGCGGACACGGTGGTTCTGGAAATTTTCCGCACCCAGCACTTTGTTCTAAAAAAGGTTAACTTACGCGGTTCGCCGATCAGTCAATTCATGGCCGAAGAAGTGGCCAATCCTGAATTGGACTTTAGTGTAAAAGAACTGACGCGCGATGTGATTTTAAACCGCAATTTACCTCCTGACACTAAAGGCGTTTGGGTCAGCAGGGTTGAACGGGCCGGTTGGGCGGACATTGCCGGCTTGCAAATAGGAGATTTGCTTCTGGCGATTAATGATGTTAAAATACAATCTATTGAAGACATTAAAAAGATTTTTAAACAAATTGAAGAAAGTAAACCTAAATTTGTAAAACTATTCGTTCAACATAGTGGCAATACGCGATTTATATTCATTAAAACCAACTATCAAACCAGACGGGGAGATGAATAATGGATCTCTTAAAAATGATTTTTGATAAACAATACGAACTCAATAAACGCATTTTGAAAGAACGCCATAATCAGGATTACCATCGCTTGTGTGATCAGAATTTGACTGATGAAGAAACGGTAGCCGAGCGTGTAAAATGGATTTTGAATTACAATCGCGCCCAGATTCATGAATCTATTGAGCTGGAAGACTCTTTGCCCTGGAAGTGGTGGAAGGACATGAAGGAAATCGACTGGGACAACATTCGTATTGAGCTTATTGACGAGCTACATTTTTGGGTGAGCAAATGACAGCTGGTCGGGCTTGATCCGCAAAAATTAACAGAACTTTACTTAAAAAAGAACCAGCTGAATCAAATCCGGCAAGACAAAGGCTACGGGTCAACTTATTCCAAATACGATGAAAACGGCGTGGAAGACAACAAACGTATGGACGAAATATTTAAAGAGAACTCAGACGACAACGGTTAAAAATAAAAAATGCCCAGTGCAAAAATTGTCTTTGACAATTTAAACCAATGCACAGATTTTTTGGGATCTAAGCTAAAGCTCCCTAACCAATCCTTTTCTTAGACTGGCCATTGGCGGCGTTATTAAAAAATGAAACCTTTGAAAATATCGGCGATTCTCCAAACCTGTCATTCCGCACTTGATGCGGAATCTAATATTTACAATAGCTTAGAGATTCCCGCTTGCGCGGGAATGACATTCTTAATGATTTTTTCAAAGGTTTCAAATATTTTTCATGCGGCTAATGCTTTACTGTGTTTAAAATTTTTAGTTTTGCCCGGATGATTTTAAATCAAAAAAGAAACCAACAATTACTCATGGAATTGCTGGCTTCTTACACTTTTTGTAAAATTTTAATAGTTTTCAAATCAGTTGTTTAAAAAAATGACCCTCCATTAATCAGAGGATCAACGGGTATTGTTGATGATTTGATCTAATTGCTGCTGATTAACTTTTAGTAATCCATTCTTTACGATTCGTTTGGTCAATTCAAGGTAATTTGGTTCTTTTTCAAAGACTTCTTTAAACAGTGGCAATGAGGCTTTTATTTCTCCCACATTAGCCAGCGAGACGGCGTGCCAGTACTTCATCTCTTCATTATCCGGAAACATTTTTTCTGCAGTGCCATATTCGCGTAAGGCGCCCTGTACATCTCCTTTTTCAATGGCCAAATCGCCTTTGTTCATGTGCTCGTAAGCGCGAAACACTTTTACCAGTCGTTCAATCTCGGCTACGGCCTGAGGGTGATCTTCCACGCGTAAATCCATGATCACATCCTGCCAGGGTTTACCGCTGGATTTAATTTTCACAATTTTAATAGCCGCCGATTGTTGACCGCGAATGTCGCCACCTGCAGCCTGAGCAGCTTTCAATGCGGCTACCAGTCTTTCGGCTAAAGGCCCGCTACTGTTTTTAAAGGCCTCAGCCATGGCAGGCACAACTTTGTCGTTTAACATCATGTTGGCCTGAACCGAAAACCCATCACCACTGATGTGGCCGGCTTCAGCAATACACTTTTTACCAGTGTGGGTGGCCACGCGTCCTTTTACGTCCAACAAAGCCAACTGTCGGAAGTCTGCTCCTTCGTCTTTACCAAGTAATTCGTCTAACGCTTCCCGGGGTGTTTTCCCCGCCTTCAGTAACTCCAATCCGCGTGGGCCAAAGGAAACATTAACCAGGGATTGGGTTGCTACTACGCCTACACCTGGCTGTGCCCAGGCGACAATGGAACCGACTGAAAACCAGTGTGATTGTACGGCCACGCCCATTTCACCATTCTGCTCGTCGATGGCCACAATGGAAAAAGTGTGCGTAAAAGGTTCATCATTAATGGATTGGCCCCAAAGTATTGAAAATGTGGCGGCCAGCATCAGGCTGACTAAAAACATCGTTTTGTTCATTGCTCCTCCAAAAGTTGCTTGTTCCATCTTTTACGAATTCAAGATAATGAAAAATAAATTAGAATGTCAATTTTCCTAAAGAAGGTCATTGAGAATTTTAGGGTTCGTTAGAAAAATTTGTATGGCGACTGTGCTTTGGAGTAGTCCAATCAATTGGGAATGTTCGCTGAGTGCGAAGGCTCTGATTCAGAAACTCGTTGCCTGAAGAGAAGCTTACAAAACTTTTTCCAGAAATTGTGGAATTACAGCCGATGCCTGTGGGCAGGGAAGCAACAAGTTTTTAGCCTCTTTGTCACCAATTTCAAAATGATTTTTCAGGTAAAAAGCCATGATTTGCTGGTCGAATTCAGGATGAAACTGTACGCCCCAGATATTAGGCTCCAAATAAAACGCAGCATGCTGATCTTTAGGACTTGAGGCCAGCTTAATGGCTTTTGGAGGTAGTTTTTGCACCGTTTGCTGATGAGACATGAAAGCCCAAAATTCCTGAGGCAGAAAAACAAACAAACGATCATTTTGTGCTCGGGGTGTTTTTTTAATCCTTACTGCTCCAAACTCCGGCCCATTCTTCAGATTCGTCACTTTACCGCCGAAGGCAGCGGCCAGTAATTGATGCCCAAAACAAATACCTAAAACCGGGGTCTGTTGTTCACGTAAGTTTTTCAAAAAGGGGTAAGTTTTTTGTAAGTAAGGAGGGTTGTCGGTAATATTGTCATGGGAACCGGTTATTAAAACGGCAGCAAAGGATTTGTAATCCAAAGTTAAGGAATTTAACTGATCAATGGGCAGTACTTGGAAATGTTTGGAAGATTTTCCTGAAGCGGCTACAATCCAATCTTCAAAATCACCTTTTTGGGTTTTTAACTCAGGGAAAGAAGAACCGGCCTTTAAAATTAGAATTTTTTTCATAATTACAATTAAAAAAGCCCGGGCTTGGCCTGGCTTTTAATGTGATTAGATGATGCTTTGTAATGTCTTCATGTAGTTGGCCCGCATGTAAGCAGCCGGCTCAGCCAGAGATTTCATACTCATACTGCCCTTCATCTGTTCAATGGACTCATATTCATGAGCTTCCATCCAGTATTTGATATCGTTTAAAATGCGCGCAATGTGCTTAACGCCTTTTTGGAACAGGGCGGAAGCGATCATGGTGACATCTGCACCAGCCATCACGGCTTTCAGCACATCTTCTGCTGTGTGAATGCCGGTTGTAGCAGCCAGGCTGGCATTCATGTGACCGTAAAGAATCGCCAACCAGCGCAAAGGCAAACGCAATTCGTAAGAAGTACTGAATTCCAGATCGTGTACCACCTCCAGGGATTCAATATCAATATCCGGTTGATAAAATCGATTGAAAATAACCAGACCGTCAGCGCCGGCTTCTATTAAACGTTTGGCCATGTTGGCGAAAGCGGTAAAAAACGTACCAACCTTAACAGCCACCGGAATGTTAACGATCTCTTTCACTCGTTTTACATCCTCAATGTACATATTTTCAACCTGGTCAGAAGTCATATTCGGATCGGTGGGAATGTAATAGATATTTAATTCCAGCGCATCCGCACCGGCTTCTTCTATTTTTTTGGCATAGTCCATCCAGCCACCGGTTGAAACGCCATTCAAACTACCAATCACCGGAATGTCAACTACCTCTTTTAATTTGCTCACCTGTTCCAGGTATTCCTCTGCGTGGGCGTTGTGAAACTCTTCCGGTTCCGGAAAATAACTCATAGCTTCTGCAAAGCTTTCAGCTCCTTGTGTCAGAAAAGTGTCCAATTCCTTTTGTTCATGAACAATTTGTTCTTCGAACAGTGAATACATGACCACAGCAGCAGCGCCATTGTCTTCCATTTTTTTAACCGTATCTACATTGGCTGCAAGAGGTGAAGCGGAGGACACAACCGGATTTTTTAATTCCAGACCTAAATATTCTGTTTTTAAATCCATCGATCTGTTCCTTAAGATTTTAATTTAATCAACTGGTTGCCCGAATTTAACGGGCGACCTTACGTATAACTATCTGTTGATTTATTCCTGCCCATTTGATGAATAATTTAATTTGGAGAGATGGCTGTAAAATTTCCAGTGTCGATTAACAATTTCCTGAGCCTCTTCCAAGTATTTCTTGGCCAGAGTTGGATTCATTTTCTGTACCATCTTGAAACGAGTTTCGTTGTTCATGAATTCCGAAACTGGCTTAGACGGTTCTTTGGAATCTAGAATCAATGGACTTTTACCTTCTGCAATCAGTTCAGGATTATAACGGAACAGAGGCCATTCACCGGTTTCAACAGCTAACTTCTGTTGCTGTGCGCCGTATTTTAAATTGTAGCCATGCGCAATGCAATGACTGTAAGCAATGATGATCGAAGGTCCGTCGTAGCGCTCTGCTTCCAGGAAGGCTTTTAAGGTTTGTGTGTCATTAGCTCCTATGGCAACACGAGCCACGTAAACATTGCCGTATGTCAAAGCCTGTAAAGCCAGATCTTTTTTAGGCAACGGTTTACCACTTGCTGCAAACTTGGCTACAGCGCCTAATGGTGTTGCCTTTGACATCTGACCACCGGTATTGGAGTAAACTTCGGTGTCTAACACCAGAATGTTCACATTCCGTCCGGAAGCCAGCACATGATCCAGGCCGCCGTAACCAATGTCATAAGCCCAACCATCGCCACCGATAATCCAGACACTTTTCTTAACCAGATAGTCTGCCAAGCTCAATAGGTTTTTGATTTCAGGATCATCTTTGAAAGGTTCTAATTTTTTCTTAAGATCTTCAACGCGCTGGCGTTGTTCCTGAATATCAGCTTCATCAACCTGTTTGGCATTTAAAATAGCATCGGCCAGATCGGTGCCGATTTTGTCTTTGTGTTTTTCGACCAATTCCCTGGCCTGTTCGTTGTGCTTGTCAATCGCCAAACGGAAACCAAGACCGAATTCAGCGTTGTCTTCAAACAGGGAGTTGGACCAGGCCGGGCCACGTCCTTCTTTATTGAAAGTGTAGGGCGTGGTTGGCAAGTTGCCGCCATAAATAGAAGAGCAACCTGTGGCATTAGCAATCAGCATGCGGTCGCCAAACAACTGAGTAGCCAGTTTAATGTAAGGCGTTTCCCCGCAACCCGGGCAGGCGCCGGAGAATTCAAATAATGGTTCCAGAAACTGGGAATCTTTAACGGTATCAACACGTAGCTTAGTGCGATCGTATTCCGGTAAGTTGAGGAAGAAATCCCAGTTTTTGCGTTCGGTTTCACGTAACGGAATTTGCGGGGCCATGTTAATAGCTTTTCTGCCCGCTTCTCGTTTATCTTTAACCGGACAGAATTCCACACACAATTCACAACCGGTACAATCTTCAACCGCCACCTGCAAGGTGTACATGTAACCTTCCGGCCAACCTTTACCACGAGCTTTGGTGGCTTTAAAAGTTTCAGGCGCATCCTTTAACAAGGCGCCATCGTAAACTTTGGCTCTGATAACCGAGTGTGGACAAATTTCAACACACTTGTTACATTGAATACAAATGTCTGGATCCCAGACCGGTACTTCCAGGGCGACGTTGCGTTTTTCCCACTTAGTTGTGCCGCTGGGGAAGGTACCATCAATAGGCATTTTGCTTACCGGCAACTCATCGCCTTTCATAGCAATTAGTGTTGCGGTAACATCTTTGACAAAATCAGGCGCATTTGCTGGAACCGGCGGCTGCAGCTCAATATTGCTGGTTACCTTATCCGGGACTTCAACCTCATAAAGGTGGGCCAGAGTCTGGTCAACAGCGTTAAAGTTCATCTGAACAATCTGATCGCCCTTTTTGCCGTAAGTCTTTTTGATGGCTTCTTTAATTTTGACAATGGCTTCATCTTTAGGTAAAACGCCAGAAATAGCAAAGAAACAGGTCTGCATGATGGTGTTAATACGTCCGCCCATGCCGGTGTCACGAGCCACTTTGTAAGCATCAATGGCGTAGAATTTCAGTTTCTTTTTAATGATCTCTTCCTGGATGACACGCGGCAGACGATCCCAGACCTCTTCTTTGGGATAAGGCGTATTTAGCAAAAATGTAGCGCCTTCTACAGCGTTTTCCAGAACATTGTATTTTTCCAGAAAGACAAATTGATGAACCGCGATAAAATTAGCCCGATTGACCAGGTAGGTTGAGCGAATCGGCTTTTTACCAAAACGCAAATGCGAAATGGTCATGGCGCCAGATTTTTTGGAGTCATAAACAAAATAACCCTGGGCGTAGTTGTCTGTTTCTTCGCCAATAATCTTGATGGAGTTCTTGTTGGCACCAACCGTACCATCAGCCCCCAGGCCATAAAACATGCCGCGGAAAACATCATCCGGTTCGATAGAAAAGGAACGATCCCAATACAGACTGGTGTTAGTTACATCGTCAATGATGCCAATAGTAAAATGATTTTTCGGTTTGTCTTTTTTCAATTCATCAAACACTGCTTTTACCATACCCGGCGTAAATTCTTTGGAAGACAAACCATAGCGTCCGCCGATCACCTTCGGGAAATCGAACGGTAAAAAGCCTTCTGTTTGAGCTTCTACAAAAGAATCAACCACGTCTAAGTACAATGGTTCACCTGTAGCGCCTGCTTCTTTTGTGCGATCCAGTACTGCAACGGCCTTAACGGTTTTAGGCAGTGCATCAATCAGATGTTTAATAGAGAATGGACGATAGAGACGGACTTTGATAATACCAACTTTTTCTCCCTGAGCGGCCAGATACTCAGCTGTTTCATGAGCGGCTTCGGCGCCCGAACCCATGAGAATGATTACGCGTTCGGCTTCCGGATGTCCGACATAGTCAAACAGGTGATATTGACGGCCAGTTAACTTGGCGAATTTGTCCATCACTTTCTGAACGATTTCCGGCGTTTTTTGATAGTAAGGATTGACCGTTTCACGTCCCTGGAAATAAACATCCGGGTTTTGTGCTGTACCGCGGATGAATGGTTTCTCTGGATTGAGAGCCCGTTGGCGATGGGCGCGCACCAGATCATCATCAATCATGGCGCGAATGACATCTTCACTTAATTCTTCCACCTTAGAAATTTCGTGAGATGTGCGGAAGCCATCAAAAAAGTGCAGAAACGGCACACGTGACTCCAATGTGGAAGCCTGTGCAATTAAAGCAAAATCCATCACTTCCTGAACATTGCCCGAAGGCATTAAAGCAAAGCCAGTTTGCCTTACGGACATAACGTCAGTATGATCGCCAAAAATAGACAGCGCCTGAGCTGCAAGCGATCGGGCCGAAACATGAAATACCGTGGGGGTCAATTCACCGGCAATTTTGTACATATTCGGAATCATCAAAAGCAAACCTTGTGAAGCGGTAAAGGTGGTAGTTAAAGCACCGCTTTGCAAAGAGCCATGAACTGCACCGGAAGCGCCACCTTCACTCTGCATTTCTGTTACGCGAGGTATGGTACCCCAAATATTTTTGATTTCCCGAGCAGACCATTCATCAGCCCACTCGCCCATTGGAGAAGAAGGCGTAATCGGATAGATGGCAATAACCTCATTCGTTTTGTGCGCCACATAAGCGGCGGCTTGATTGCCATCTATAGTGACCATCTTTTTCTTACTCATAAAAAACTCCTACCTTAACTTTATCCGTATTCGTTGAAATCAAACATGAAATTTTTCACTTTAAATTTAATCAAGC
>JAGHBR010000232.1 GCA_021160885.1 Caldisericaceae bacterium | reverse complement strand
TTAAATTTTTCTTATTAGTAAATTAGTGAAAAAAGCTGAACAATGCCAACTAAGTTTAAACTAATTAGGCTTCAATCAAAAATTCTTTTGGAAAAAAAATTAAAAAATAATAAACTTCACAAAATTTATGAGGTAATCGATGCTACAAATTATTTCGCTATTCTTTGTAGGATTAATCGCCGGTTTTATGAATGTGCTGGCCGGCGGAGGTTCTTCTTTAACATTGCCTGCTTTAATTTTGCTTGGACTCGATGGCGCAACAGCCAATGGTACCAATCGCATTGCCATTATCATTCAAAACATCTTTGCCGTTTCCGGTTTTCAGCAAAACAAAAAAAATGAATTTGACAACAGTCTTAAATTTGCTTTTTTTACTTTGCCCGGAGCGATTGTCGGGGCCATTTTCGCAGTCAATATTCAGGATATTTGGTTCAAGCGTATCCTTTCATTGGTTATTGTGTTTGTCATCATCAGCATGTTTTTACCGCGTCCCACTGAACAGAAAAATAAAAAGGTCAAAAAATCTTTGCTTTATTTAGTTCTGTTTGGTGTTGGTTTGTATGGAGGTTTTATTCAGGTCGGTGTCGGTTTTATTTTAATGGCGACTTTATTTCATCTGGCTAAATTTGATTTGGTGCGTGTCAATGTTTACAAAGTTTTTATTGTGCTCATTTACACATTGCCTGCTTTATTTATTTTTATTTTATCGGGCAAGGTTAATTGGTTGTGGGGATTGATCTTAGCTGCGGGCAATGGACTGGGGGGCTGGCTTGGCGCACATGTTACTGTTCGAAAAGGAGAAAAGGTGATTCGCCTGGTGTTGATTATCGCTTTATTAATTATGACGGTCAAAATGTTGAATTTATTTTAAATATTTGAAAGAACGTTATCCTTGGAAATCGGACATTTTTGGTTAGGTGAAAGATATTTTTCTCTTGGAATGAATTCAAAAAATGTCTAAAATCATTTAAAAAGTTTAAACTCAACAATAAGGAGGAAGCATGCTAAATCATATTTGGGCCTGGATGATCATTCTAAGCATCTTTATTGCCGGTGTAAACGATGTGTACCATGAACTTAATCGCCCGGCAACTCAAAAGACCGAAGTCAAAACGGAACAGCGTAATCTCAATAAAGAGACAAAATTAGGTCAGGTAACTTCCGCCGCCATTGAGGCAGCCAATACTTCTGTAAAAATCGCCATTGGCTTAATTGGCGTGATGGCCCTTTGGTTGGGCGTAATGCGGGTTGCTGAAAAAGCTGGCATGATTGATATTATTTCCAGGTTGGTTCGTCCGATTACCAAACGATTGTTCCCGACAATCCCATCAAATCATCCGGCGATTGGCGCTATGATTATGAATATTGCGGCCAATATGCTGGGACTTAGTAATGCCGCCACTCCGCTGGGCCTAAAAGCTATGGAAGAATTGGATAAACTCAATCCCAAAAAAGGCGAAGCCACCGATGACATGATTACCTTTTTGGTCATCAATACCAGCGCCATTACCCTGGTACCGGCTACAGCAATAGCTATCCGCGCTTCCATGGGCTCGGTCAATCCACAAAAAATTGTGATTCCCTCTATTATCGCCGCTACCATGGCCACTATAGTAGGCTTAACTACCGTCAAACTGATTCAATATTTCCATAAAAAACGGGGAGGCAAGCAAAATGTTTAAAATCGTCATTGATTGGTTATCGATTCTAGCCATTCCGGTTATTTTGCTTTTCTTCATCGGATTTGGGTATTTCAAAAAAGTCAAAGTTTACGAAGAATTTGTAGAGGGAGCAAAAGAAGGCTTTAATGTGGGCGTGACCATCATCCCTTACTTGGTGGCCATGTTGGTGGCCATTGCCATGTTCCGTGCTTGCGGCGCTCTCGAATTTTTAACCAATATTTTAGGCAGTGTTACCAGTAAAATAGGTATTCCCGGCGAGGTTTTGCCCATGGCTTTCATGCGTCCTCTTTCCGGAAGTGGTTCCATTAGCGTAATGACGGAAATCATGAAGACCTATGGTGTCGATTCGCTTTACGGCTTTATGGCCTCTACCATGTTTGGCAGCACAGAAACCACTTTTTATGTGGTTGCGGTTTACTTTGGAGCGGTTAATGTACGTAATACCCGTTACGCTATACCCGCCGGACTGTTGGCTGATTTGGCCGGACTAATAACCGCTGTTTACATTTGTCGGTTGATGTTTTAGGGCATCGTTTAAAAATTAATTGTAGATTTAAAAGATAGAGTAATACAAATTAATGGAGGAGTATTGTTATGCTAAAGACAAAATGGCTGATCATCTTATTGCTGCTTACCTTTGGATTGCTAAGTGCCCAAAATTGGAAGACATTTGGCAAAGAATTGACCTTAAAGGACACCACTTTAATTTCAACCATTCTGGCTAATCCGTATGCCTTTATTGGTAAAAGAGTTCTAGTGGAAGGAACAGTGGTTGACGTTTGTAAAAAAAGAGGTTGCTGGATGGAGTTGGCCAGTGACAAGGAATTCCAGTCCATTCGCGTAAAGGTGAACGATGGTGAAATCGTTTTTCCATTAGAAGCCAGGGGAAAGCTTGCTCTGATAGAGGGTATCGTGGAAAAGTTGGAAATTTCCAAAGAAGAGTTAATTAAAGCCATGAAACATCATGCCGAAGAGCAGGGCGAGCCTTTCGATTCCACTAAAATTACCGAAGGTAAAACCATTTACAGGTTAAAAGGTTTGGCAGCCAAAATTCAGCTTGATTAGGTCTTGTCAAACAGTCGATTGTAATAAAGAGGTTCGGATTTGCCGGGTCTCTTTTTCTGTTTTAAGCGAAAGGGAACTTTGTAGGATGAAAAATTTAAAATGGCGTAAATGGAATAATATTTTACATCGGGATTTGGGCTATTTGGCCGTGGGGTTAACTATTATCTATTCCATTTCCGGAATTGCCGTAAATCATGTAGAGGATTGGAATCCAAACTACAAAATCCGGCATATACCAGTAAAAACAACATTTTTTGATGAAGCGCCGGTGCAGGTGCTTGTTTCCAAAGTATTAACTAAAATAAACATTGCGGAAAAACCAGAAAGCTACTTTCGGCCCTCTCCACAGGAATTGCATCTGTTCTTTAAAAATAAAACATTGAAGCTAAATATCGCTCAGGGAACCGGAGAATGGGAAATTGTAGAAAAGCGTCCGATATTGTATGAATTTAATTATTTACATTTGAATCATGCCAAAAAATGGTGGACATATTTTGCGGATTTATATGCGCTTATTTTGTTATTCCTGGCTATTAGTGGGTTGTTTGTCTTGAAAGGTAAAAATGGACTCGCTGGTCGTGGCAAGTGGCTAACCGCCATAGGGATTATATTGCCTGTTATTTTCCTGAGCGTTTAAAATGATAAAGTCAGGCAGAGCCTGGCTTTTTTGTTAGAGGGCATTCAAAAAATTTTCTTCGACCTTTTGCCAGTTTATGACATTGAAAAAATTATTTAAATACTCATTACGACGATTCTGATATTTAAGATAGTAAGCATGCTCCCAAACATCAACGCCCAAAACCGGGGTGCCTTTAAAATCACTGATATCCATAATCGGATTGTCCTGATTCGGCGTAGATCCAATGACCAATTTTTTTTGATCATTAACCACTAACCAGGCCCAGCCCGAGCCAAAACGTGTCATACCAGCCTTGTGGAATTGTTCTTTAAATTCATAAAAAGAACCAAACGTAGACTCAATGGCTTTGGCCAGTTCACCCTGAGGCTTATCGTCTCCATTCTTTTTAAGCAAAGCCCAGAAAAAGCTGTGATTCCAGTGGCCACCGCCATTATTGCGCACGGCTGTTTGAATCTCTTGTGGCACGCTGCTCAAATTTTTAAGCAATTCCTCTAAAGATTTATTTTGCAAATCACTGTGCGCTTCGAGTGCTTTATTTAAATTGTTAACGTAGCCCCCATGGTGTTTGGTGTAATGAATTTCCATGGTCATGGCATCAATAAACGGTTCGAGCGCATCATAAGCAAAGCCTAATTCGGGTAATTTGTGAGTCATTGTAAGTCCTCCAGTTTAATTTTAAAACGTAGTACTATTAATGCAAAGAAGCTGGCAAATATTCCCTCAACGAAAAGAATCTAAAATTTTAGCTTTAATTTGGTTAGTGATGGTTTTCTAATCATCAAAATCATATTCTGTTAACAATAGTTCAATTAAGGTTTCTATGATTAATGATTTTGCAAATAAATACGATAATACAATTTGGTTCAATTAATAGTTAGAATTCGGGAAATTGAATATGATAATGACTCACAAACATGTTTTTGAAGATGATTGGTTAGTAAAGGCTTTACTTTACTATCAAATCATAGATCAAAACTTATATGATGAACTG
>JAGHBR010000066.1 GCA_021160885.1 Caldisericaceae bacterium | reverse complement strand
CTTGTAGAATTTCGTTTGTGTAAACTAAAAAAATAGCGGCCGTATTTATGATCCACTCGATGGCTCGAGGCATCACGGAACCGGCCGCTAACAATTGCAGATTTCCCAATTAATCAGTATTAGTATTTATTTGAAGTTTATTTTTAACTCACCAACTCAGTTTACACCTTACCTTACATTTTAATTCAAACGGTCTATTTCAATGCCGGTTTGCTTTTGTCCGGATATTTTGGCTTCGGAAATTCAGGTATTGGTTTTTCTTTCATCATTTTTTGCAAGATTTCAATCGTGCGGTCTAATTGATCATCTTTGCCAGCCAGCACATCTTTGGGCCAGTTGACCACCGGAATGTCCGGATCAACGCCATGGCCTTCAATGATCCATTGACCTTTAGCATTGTATTCGCCAAACTGAGGTGGGGTCACCGTTCCGCCATCAACCAGGTGTTGATGCGGTTCAATGCCCACGGCGCCGCCCCAGGTACGTTGCCCGATGATGGGACGCTTGCCTTCGTAACGCAATTTCCAGGCTTCAGAGAACAATTCGCCGTCTGAACCGGTGTCTCTATTAATGATCAAAGCCATGTGGCCGCCAAAGGTTCGTTCGGGCACAGGAGTCGGCTTGCCTTCGCGCGGCTGAACATAGCTGTTGATGGTTCGTTCCAGACGATCGTGAATCATTTTACTGGTAAATCCACCGCCATTGTAACGGGCATCGATGATGATCGCCTTTTTGTAATATTGCGGATAAAAATATCTGGCAAACTGGATCAGGCCCCCTTCCATCATGTCTGGCAGGTGTACGTAGCCAATTTGCCCATTGCTTTTTTTAGTCACATATTCCAGATTTTTCTGAACCCATTCATTGTAACGCAGTGAATACTCTGATCCCAAGGTTTTAACCAGGTATGTTCGGGCGCCTTCAAAACCGGGTTTTGAATTGTACAGAATTTCAATTGTTTTACCAGCCTTATTCTGCAGATACTGATAAATATTGGCATTCTTTTCCAGCTTTAAGCCATCGATGCCCAGGATGAAATCGCCTTCCTTAATCGGGCAGCCGGGTTGTTCAAAGGGCGAGCTTAAACGTTCCGAAGAGTTATCTCCATGAACAATATGCGTAATTTTCGGGTAACCATTCTCCATGCTAAAATCGGCGCCAAGCAGACCACAGCTAACCGATTTGCCATGTTCCAGATCGCCACCGTAAACATATGTATGGCCGGCATTCAATTCAGCAATCATTTCGCCGATCAGGTAGTTTAAATCGCCACGCGTACCACAAAAGGGCACAAATTTTTCGTAGAATTTTCGCACTTTGGACCAGTTTAATCCGTGCATGTTTGGATCGTAGAACCAATCGCGCTCAATGCGCCAGGCTTCGGCAAACATCTGTTTAAATTCAGCCAATTTGTCAATCCACAGAGTAACGTTTTTAAAATTCAAAGCGCCGTCGCCCACTTTTGCCTTGCCCAGGTCCACCACCCCGAATTTATTACCGGCACGGTAAATCAAGCGTTTTTTGTCGGCTGAAAAATGGTACTGGCCAATACCTTCCATCAGTGTTTCATCTTTTTGATCTTTTAATGTAAAGCGGTGCAATTCCAGATTCCTGGCCTGATTTTCATCATTTACGAACTGGTATTTCAAAAATTCATTTTCAGTCTTTTTCAGATAGAGCAAACCGCCATCCACTGCTTCCAGACGAAAGAGATTACCTGCCTTAACCGGCGCCGGAATGATCCGTTCTGAAAAATTTTCTGTGGTGATGAGTACTTTATCAGCCCGCGATTCTTCTGCGGCGGATTTTTCCTGATCAGCATCATTAGCGGGCGCAAAGGGAGAAGGATCGCCTTCTTTTAAAATTAAGATGTACGGTTTGGTCATGTTCAAGAAGATGTGGTTTTGATCCACAAAGCCCATGATCGGTTTAAAGGTACGGTTGGACAGAAAGTACAGATACTTGCCGTCCGGGCTGAACGATGGGCTCCAGTCTTTTGTCATGGAACTGGTGACGCGAAAATGTTCTTTGGTTTGCACATTGTATAAAAAGATGGACGGGTAAAGTGATTGTTCCATTTTTGAATAGGCAATCCACCGGCTGTCGGGGGACCAGCAATAGGTTTGAATTCCCCATTCGTACCAGGCGTCATCGTATTCGCCCTGGTCAACCACCTTAATGGTTCCGCTGGCCACGTCCACCAGATTCAAACGCATGAATTTGTCATGGAAAATGATAAATTTGCTGTTGGGCGACCATTTGGGATTTGTACGAAAAGCAAAACCGTTTTTCGTGATCTGCTTCCACTCGCCGCCGGTCGGGCTTACCAGATACAACTCTTCATCTCCGGTTTTGTCCGAAAAGAACGCAATCCATTTGCCATCAGGCGACCAGATGGCATTTTTTTCACGGCTGGCGGATGAATTGGGCGTTAAATGGTAAGTCACGCCCTTTTCGGTAGGCATGTTAACAATTTCGCCGCGAATATTCAACAACGCCCGTTTGCCTTTAGGCGAAAGGCCAAGCGTGTAAACATATTTTTCGGGGTTTTCCAGTAAAAAGCGGCGCACCAGCGTCCGGTCGCTGGGAATTTCAATGGGCACTGGTTTTGACTGACCGCTGTTTAAGTCATAAAGGTACAGCGAGCCTGCGTACTGGTACACAATGTGATTGGGCCCTAATGAAGGATATTTAACGTCGTAATCGTTGTATTTTGTAAGCTGGGTGAATTGTTCCGTCTTAAAATCGTAGCGGTAAAGGTTCATGGTACCGTCAATGCTATCGGAGGTAAAGTAGAGGCCGCTATTGTGCCACATGGGGAAATTGTCCGTACCGCGGAATTTAGTAATCGGCCGGTAATCGCCTTTGCTGATTTCGCCAACCCAGATGTCCTGAGCCATGCCGCCTTTGTAACGTTTCCAGTTGCGGAATTCGCGCGAAATACGATTGTAGGCTAATTTTTTGCCATCTGGCGAAAGCGCCGCCAGACCAGCGCGATCTACATTGACTTTTTCCGGCAGACCGCCATCAATGGAAACCTTGTACAACATGTCTGCCCGATAGGGCCAGGCCCGCCGCGAACGAAATAAAATATGTTTGCCATCCGGATACCAGTCAATCACCAGATCTGAAGCGGGATGGAAGGTTAACCGTTTTGGTTCTGACCCGTCGCGATCCATCACGTAAACATCATTGCCGCCATCGTAATTAGCGGTAAAAGCAATTTTGGATCCATCCGGCGAGAATTTGGCAAAAATTTCTCTTCCGTCGCTGCGCGTAATGCGTTTGGCTTTACCGCCCGTAATCGGTACCAGCCAGAGATCGTTTTCGTAGGTAAACACAATGTGATCCTGAGAAACATCCGCAAAGCGCATCAGGTGCGATTCTGCCTGCAACAGGCTGACAGAGAAAAAGATCAACAAACTTAACAAACCAATCCTGCGCATTTCAGCTCCTTTCATTAAATT
>JAGHBR010000052.1 GCA_021160885.1 Caldisericaceae bacterium | reverse complement strand
ATCTTTTTTAAGAATTCAGAATAAAAATTATTCATAAGTTTACAGTTTATTTGTTGTGCATGATCCTCGATACCCCTTTTTATTTCCTCCTTAATAAAGGGGGAATTAAAGGGGGGATCCTATTACGTTCCACAATGCCAGGCGAAACTGAAGGGGGGATTTTCACCAAACAAGCCCCTCCCTCTTCTCAAGGGATTCAATTCTCCACTTTAAAATTATCCCACTTTGATCAGGTCTAAAATTTTCTTACTCTTAACTATTACACCCTAATATCCTTAACCTTTTGACTGCCAAATATTTTGCACCGACAAAAAGATTTCATTTGTTTTGTGATGAATTACTGTGTAAATTTTGTTTACAGTTTAACAGGAAACTAAATATGAAGCGCATTGGGTTCATCCTTTTTTTCATTTTTACCTTTTTACTGATTAAAGGGTTTACAGCTCCGGCGCCTGCTTTTCGGCTGCTGCAATCGAACCTCATTTCCGGCCTCATTCCAGACATTGACGATGCCTATGGCGTGGCCTTTCTGGATTTTAATCAGGATAGGTACCCGGACATTTACATTACCTGTTTTCGTAACCTAAACCGTTTGCTGATCAACAACGGGGGCATCATTCCCTTTATTGATCGTACCATATACTCTGGCCTTGGCGGCGATTTAATGCAAAAGGGGCAAACCAATCTGGAATTGGCCGCCTCGGTTGCCGATTACGACAACGACGGTCTACCCGATCTGTTTTTGGCCGGTTGGGGAAAAACCCTTCGTCTTTTTAGGAATTTAGGGAATGTTCGCTTTCAAGACGTAACTACTTCTTTAAATTTACATGGGGTCGTCGATGCTAACCAGGGCATTTGGTTTGACGCCAATCAGGATGGTTTTCTTGATTTGTACATTACCGATGAACACTATTCCAACCGATTGTTAATGAATCAGAAAAACGGTCGTTTCCTGGAACAGATCTGGACTGAAGATTTTCTGGATTCAGCCACCAGTCAGGGCGCCTTTGCCGCCGATTTCGACGAGGATGGCGATCAGGACCTTTACGTTTGTAATTGGTTTGCGCCCGATTATTTATTATTAAATGACGGCCACGGCCTTTTCCGGAAAGCGTTGATTTCCTTGCCAACTTTAACGCAAAATTTTAATTCCAATTCCGCCACGGCAGCCGACCTGAACAATGATGGCTATTTAGACCTGTTAGTCGCTACAGGCGACGGCTTTGTGTTTTATTACAAAGGTCAGAGCAAATCCCAACATGTGTTTTGGGAAGCCGACACCAGCCAGCCCTTTTTTCGAATAGGGCAACCGGTTTATGGGGTTGTGTGTGAAGATTTTAATAACGATGGCTGGTTGGATGTGTTTTTATCGGTTAATGGGTTTAACCGGCTTTACTTTAACCAGGGGCAGGGACAATTTGACCAGAATTTTGACACTGACCATCATTCCAATTACAGCACTGGAGCCTCCGTTGCCGATTTTGATCGTGACGGCGACCTGGATTTACTGGTGGCGAACAAAAAAAGTTTTTGCCAAATCTATTTAAATCCTGTAAACAACAATCGCTCTCTGCGACTTAAACTGGTTGGCATCAAAAGCAATCGCCAGGCTATTGGGGCCAAGGTCTATTTGACCGGTTTCTATAAGGACCATGTTGTTCCTTTAGGATTAAAAATAGTTGCCTGGCAATGTGGCTATTATTCTTCCAAAACGGCTACCTTGCAGGTTAGCACAGGCCGCTTTTCTTATCTTAGCGCAAAAATTATTTTCCCTTCAGGACGCACGGTTCAAGCCGAGCGCCTGGAGCCGGGAAAACAATACACGGTTTACGAATATCAACCAGCTCTGGCCCAATTGTTAATGGCTTTCAATCGCGCTATTTTTTATGTGAAACAAAAGCAAACCTGGTACGTCATTTCGTTAACTCTTTTACTGATTTTGCTCTTGCTAATCTACATTCAACTGGGGGAGAGGCGTTATCATTTTAACACGACCACGCTGGCTTTTCAATTTGCCGTTTGGTTTATTGTGGGCGTGGTCATTTTTATTTCATTTTACCGCAGCCCGATTTATCTGCCATTGCTGCTGATTGATAGCTTTTCGTTAATCGGTTTGCTGGCTATGGTTTTGTATTTCGAAAAACAGCGCAACCTGGCCAGCCGCCACCAGAAATTTCGACAGGATTTACAACAATTCAGCGAAACCATGTTTCAGATTCATGAGCAAAAGCAATTGTTCGAAAAATTAATTACACTTTTGCAAAACAATGAAAATATTCTTCATGCTTTTGTTTTCTGTCCGCAGGCCAAAGATGTGTACACGGTTTTCACAAGCGACAAAAAGATGCAAATTAAAGCCGAACTGCCCACCCGCTTTAAAATCTTAAATTCAGCAATCGTTTTTGAAAAAGGTGATATTCACTATGAGTTAAACGTGTTTGTACCCATAGCCAGCGCCAATCAGATTCTGGCGGTTATTGGATTTTACGTAACGGAACCACAAGATCCATTGAATCGCGAAGACCTGCAATTAATCGCTCAACTTGCCAATCAAATGGCGGTTACCCTGGAAAACATCAACTACATTGAACAAACAGCCAGACTCACACGACAAATTACGGAAGCTAAATTGAAAGAAAAATATTTAAAACATTTGGAAGAAACCAACCGCCAATTGGATGAAAAAAATCGCGAGTTAACGTGTCTTTTTAAAGAGTTACAGGAGAAAGAATCGCAATTGATTCATTCCGAAAAAATGGCCGCCTTAGGTCAATTGGTGGCTGGTATTACGCACGAAATCAACAATCCGGTTAGTTTTATTTACGCTAACTCCAAAGCGCTGGAAAGTTTACTGACACAGTTAAGAACATTATGGAGGCAGCTACCATACCAAATACAACAACAATACTCTGCACGGATTGAAGAGATTTTAAACGATATTCAGGGCATTATTACGGACAATTTAAACGGCAGCAAGGCCATCAAAGAGTTGGTTTTACAATTGAAGAACTTTTCACGCATTGATCAGGCTCAGTGGAAGGAGACTTCGATTGTTGAAGGTCTGGAAACTGCCCTGCGCCTGGTAAGACATCAGATGGGCGGGCGCATTACGGTCGAAAAGATTTTTAAGGCCAATCCTCAGATTTATTGCAATCCGGCCCAGCTCAATCAGGTGTTTGTCAATCTTTTAATAAATGGTATTCAGGCCATTGATGACAAAGGAGTAATCAAATTAAAAACCGAACAGCAAAACGGCTTTCTACTGGTTACCATCGCCGACAGCGGCCGGGGCATTCCGCAGGAAATTTTACCCAAAATTTTTGATCCCTTTTTTACCACTAAGGACGTCAATCAGGGAACGGGATTGGGTTTAAGCATCTGCTATTCGATCATTCAAAAACACAGGGGCAAAATTGAAGTTAAAAGCAAACAAGGCCATGGAACAACCTTTACGATTTACCTGCCGTTAAAAAATGAAAACACCACACAGGAGAACAAGGAATGACGCAAGCGGATGAAAATATTTTGATTGTGGATGACCAGCAAGAAATTTTAAACAGCCTGCAACGATTGCTTAAAAATGAATTTAACATCTTTGTTGCACCCAGCGGCGAACAGGGATTGGAGTTGATTCGCAAACAATCTTTTGCCGTGGTCGTTTCGGACCAACGCATGCCGCAGATGGATGGCGTTACATTTTTAAAACAGGTCAAAGAGCTTCAGCCGGAGGCCATCCGCATTTTGCTTACCGCTTATGCCGATATCGAAGCAACCATTTCGGCTGTAAATCAGGCTAAAATCTTTCAGTACATTTCCAAACCATTTGAACCGGATGAATTCAAACAAATCTTGAACAACGCGCTTCAGCATTACCGCCTAGTCCAGGAAAACAAACGCCTGCAACTGGAACTGGCAGAAGCCAACAAACGATTAACAAGCGAAAACATTATTCTAAAACAACAGGTTGAACAACATCTGGAATTAGGCGAATTTATTGGCAACAGCCCAGAAATTTTACGCATCTTAAAGATGGTCAAAAAAGTGATGAACACACCGACCACCGTACTGCTTTTAGGCGAAACCGGAACCGGTAAAGAGCTTTTAGCCAAAATCATTCATTACAACAGTAACCGCAAAAATCACCTGTTTGTGGCTCAAAATTGTGCGGCCATTCCAGATACCCTGCTACAAAGCGAATTGTTCGGGCATGTAAAAGGCGCCTTTACCGGGGCAGTTCGTGATAAAAAGGGATTATTTGAATTAGCGGACAAAGGCACCATTTTTTTAGATGAAATCGGCGACACTTCACCAGCCTTACAACTGGGTTTGCTGCGCGTTTTACAGGAAGGCGAGATCCGCCCTTTGGGTTCACACACTACCAAAAAGGTGGATGCACGAGTCATTGCCGCCACAAATAAAAATTTGCAGGAAGAGGTTAAAAAAGGCAATTTTAGAGAAGATTTGTTTTACCGCCTGAGTGTTTTCCCCATTGAGTTGCCTCCTCTTCGCCAGCGTAAAGAAGATATTCCCGATCTGGTGCAGCATTTTATTAACAAGTACGCCCGTAGAATCGGCAAAAAGGCGCCTGGCATTACGGATCAGGCTCTGAATCATTTGCTTAATTACCACTTTCCGGGCAATATTCGCGAACTTGAAAACGAAATTGAACGCATGGTTACTTTATGCGACGATGGTCAGCCCTTGGATATCGATTTGCTTTCAACACGTATTTTAAAACCAGCGGTATCATTTTCCGGAGCTGGTCCTCTGTCCAATTTACCACTCAAACAGGCATTATTTCAATTAGAAGACGAAATGATTCGCAAAACCTTAAAAGAATTTAATGGCAATATTTTACGCTCGGCAAAAAAATTAGGGATAAGCCGTGTGGGATTACACAAAATGCTTAAACGGCACAACATTAATCCGGCAGAGTTTAAATAGGATTTAAAAAATTGGAGTTCAAAATGATTGAAATTGAAATTCCTGGTTTTAAAAAGTTGCAACTCAAATATCTGGTAATGGATTACAATGGCACTTTAGCCATTGATGGCAAACTGATTGAAGGTGTTGAGAATCGCCTCTACGCCCTGGCAGATCATCTGGAAATCCATGTCATTACTGCCGACACTTTTGGTCTGGTTAAAACCTATTTAGAAAATTTTCCCATTCAGCTAAAAATCATTACATCAACTGAGCAGGGAAAACAAAAATGGCAATACGTTCGTCAGTTGGGTTCCGGGCAGGTAGTGGCCATTGGTAACGGACGCAACGACCGTTTGATGCTAAAAGAAGCAAAACTGGGCATTGCCACCATTCAGGCAGAAGGGGCAGCTATGGAGACCATTCAATCAGCTGATATTGTGGTCAATCACATTAATGACGCTCTGGATCTCTTAAGAGAAAAATTGCGTCTAACCGCAACATTGAGGGATTAATTTAAATAGTTAATGTGGTTGAAAGGCTTTTGGGTTAAGGGTGTATTGGTTGAATAGGGAGTGTAAAGGTATTGCTGCCAATAGGCTTAATGAAATTTTGAGTTTTGAATTTTGAATGTTGAATGAAATAGTAAACTGTTTTGTTGCTTAAAAGATTATTTTAATCAAAGGCACGTAAAATAGGCACGAAATTCTCTCAAGTTTTTTTATTTTTTCTTTTGTATTTTTTTTGTGCCTCCTCTGTGCTCTCAGTGTTGAAATCAACATTAAAGCTTTAAAAAAGCCTCCAACTCCTGCGAACCAGAGGCTTGAAAATTTCAAATTCTTCTAATCAAGCTCAAACAGTACTAAATTTGATATCCATATTAAAATCATTCAACATTTAAAATTCAAAATTCAACATTCTTTGAATGTAACGTTCTCGCCTACTGGCTTGTATGACATTAATAAGTAAAAAGGTTATTTTAACAAAACCATTTTCTTGATTTTAGTAAAAACAGCTCTTCCTTCCTGCAAAACCGTCATCCGGTAAAAATAGATGCCTGAGGGGAGCGTAGTTGCGCTAATTCGGATTTGATTTTTCCCTGCATAGAAATTTTCTTCAATTGCATTTAATACCTGTCTTCCCCGAACATCGTAAAATTCAAACTTTACCAGAGCCTTCTGTTTAAGAGTAAAACGTATGGTCGTAGCAGGATTAAACGGATTTGGGAAATTTTGTAACAACTGATAGGTAAATAGTTTGAATGGTTTTTCTCCAATCGTTGTCAGGGTGTCTTTAACAATGACCAGAGAACTATCAAAATCGAAGGCGCCGCTATCGTCAAAAAGTTTGGCAAACAGCCATTGTTGCCCGGAAAAAGTATCAGAAAAAAGGGTGAGCTGCTGAGCTGTTGAATCGTAGAACAAAGGATCAAAAAATCGTTCACATTATATTTCCAGTAGAGTTTTTCAATGGGCGTATCAATATCTTTTGCAAAAGATGTAAGCAACAACTTAAGGCTATCGCCTTTGTAAAAACTTAAGGTATCGGGAAAATCAAAAATTTGCGGCGGATCGTTTAGTGGAAGAACCGCAACAGCTACCCGAACCGAATCACTATTCGTCGAATCA
Source organism: Caldisericaceae bacterium (assembly GCA_021160885.1). GTDB lineage: Bacteria > Calditrichota > Calditrichia > Calditrichales > Calditrichaceae > Caldithrix. The sequence goes on along the minus strand of JAGHBR010000052.1, from coordinate 483 downwards.
TCGACTGTTAACAAAAGCGAATCGCTGCCAAACCAATTTGCGTCCGCAAAAATTAAGGTCCCAACAGAACGATTGGCAACATGGATGTTTTCAGTGCTGTTAAGTTGGTAGTGTAAGGCGCTGTCCGGCGTGTCCGGATCATTAACAAAGGGATACCAATAGGAGAAAGGGACGAACAAACTGTCGTCTTCAAAAAAGGACAGACTTTGCGGTTGACCGTTAAAAACAGGTGAGTCCTCAACAGGATTTACAGTGAAGGTGGCCGTGTCCGAATCACTAAGGCCACCAGGATCAGTAGCGGTAAAAGTAATGGTTTCGGCGCCGTTCCAGTTGCTGTCTGGCGGACTGATGATAGCCACACGGTTGGCGTCAATCGTTACGATTAAATCCTGATTGCCGGAGTACGTCCAGTCGATTTCATTGTCGGCATTGTCCGGATCGATGACATAGTTGTCCAGTGCAATTTGTGTAAAGCTCTGCCCT
>JAGHBR010000190.1 GCA_021160885.1 Caldisericaceae bacterium | reverse complement strand
TCGAGAACCTTGTCTTTTTCCAGATTTAATTTTACGATTTTAGGTTTATCCAGTTCGATTTCATTAATAATTAAGAATTCAACTTCAAAATCTTTATTTTCAATATCTTTTGAAATTAATCTTCCACGTCCATTTATGACCCCACCTTTTTCTTCATCATAATAGCTAATCAAAATCTCTTCATTTACATCCAGGGCATCCAATATTTCGACCAACTCGTCAATATTTCTTTGTTCGATTATAACTTCATCCACATCTTCTTCAACGCTCATGATGTCGCCATCATCATAGTAAAAATCGATGGTTCCACCGCCGCCTTTGATGTACACCACTTTATCATTCAATTCCTGCTTAATCGAGCGCTCAACATTAATTACCATGCCGGTGAAATAATCATCCTTAATATCGATGATTCGGACAGAGACGGGTCTTTCTTCAGGCGCACCATCAAATTCCACGCGACGGATATTAACCTTTTTGTTTTTACCTATTCTCTGGATAATTTCTTTCACTTTTTCCGGAGGGAGTGCACCTGGCCTGAGCTCAACTTTTTTCTTTTTCTTAAAAAGGCCTAAAAAATAGCGTTTACGATCTTGATCAAACCACAAGTTTTTGATCATATTCTTTTCAGCCTTAACCATTTTAGCCTCCCATAAATTTCGGCATCTTTAACAAATTAAGGATAAGACCGAGATTTTGCAAAATTTATCGCTTTAATTGATTTTTAAATCTTCCGCTTCCTCAATCAAATGCCGGGCATTCTCAATGGTTTGTTGAGCAATTTTTTGTCCGCCAAGCAAACTAGCAATTTCATGAATTCTTTCTTTACTATCCAAAGGTTTTATATCGACGGATGTACGATTATCTTCAATATTTTTTGTAACTTTAAAGTGCTGGGTAGCAAAAGCGGCTATTTGTGGTAAATGAGTGACACACAAAACCTGATGTGTTTTACTTAATTGTGACATTCGAAGTCCGACTATTTGAGCAACTTTGCCTGAAATACCCGAATCAATTTCATCAAAAATCATACTGGGTACTTCATCAATATCGGCCAACAAAGACTTTAAACTCAACATGATGCGTGAAATTTCGCCACCGGAAGCCACTTTGTGCAATGGTTTAAAATCTTCACCGGCGTTGGAATTAAATTCAAAGGTTACCTGATCAAAACCGCGATCATTGGCAGCAACAGTAAAACCATCAAATAGAAACGCTCCCTCTTTTTTTTGATTCAGGCCAACCCTTATCCTAAACCGGGCGTTAGGCATTCCTAACTTTTGCAATAATTCGCTGATTTGTTTTTCAAATTTTCGAGCGATGGCTTTTCTTAATTCAGAAAGTTGCTTTCCATGCTCTTCAAGCTGTTTTTTTAAATGGGCGATTTGTTCTTCCAATTGTTCAATTCTTTCGGCAAAAGCATCAATGTCTGCCGTGTAGTTCTTAATTTCATCTAAATAATCAATTAAATCCTGGACACTAACTTTCTGGTATTTTTTGAGTAAAAACTCCAGATGATGAATGCGTTCCTGAATTTGTTCCAGTCGTTGTGGGTCAAACTCCAGATCAGCAACATATTCCAACAGGAAACGTCCCAATTCTTCCACTGCAATACGTGCATTATTCAATGAGTCTTGAAAGTCAGCAAATTGTTCGTCAAAGCTTATTAATTTTTCGAGCTTGTTTTCAGACTCAACAATCAATCCTGCCGCATTAACTTCGCCATCATAAAGCAAATCGGCAATGGAAGCGGCCAACTGATGGATTATTTCAACATTGTTTAGTTTTTTAAATTCTGCTTTCAGGTCATCCAACTCTTCAGGATACAGTTCCGCTTTGGTCAACTCTTCTATCTGAAAGCGGTACATGTCCTGAAGCTGAGTACTTTTTAACTGTTGTTCTTTTAACTCATCACGCTCTTTAATTTTTGCTTTAAACTGATTTAAGAGGTTTTTAAATTGTTCCACCTGCCTGTCAAGTTTTCCAAAAGCATCAAGATAGATAATATGGTTTTCGGGATGGAGTAAACGTTGATGCTGATGCTGACCATGAATATCGATTAAAAATAAACTGATTTCGCTTAAAGTGCTTAAAGAAACCGGAGTGTCATTGATAAATGTACGCGAAGTGCCCCGCGCGGTAATTTCTTTTCTGATGATCAGTGTATTACCATCAAACAGATCAATATCGGATTGTTTTAGCTTGTTTAATAATTCTGGTTGATTATTAAATTCGATTTCAGCTTCGATAATGGCTTTTGAGGCGCCTTTGCGCACAAAATCAGCGCTGCTTCTTTCACCGCACAATTGAGCCAGAGCCGTGACAATAATGGTTTTACCTGCCCCGGTTTCACCTGTAATGATATTGAGCCCGGGCGCAAAACGAATGGATATTTCTTCAACCAGTGCAAAGTTTTTTACGTACAAAGACTTAATCATGATTACTTTCGAATTACAGCAATTTTACCTGAAATTGACTTGCCCTCTTCTGAAATTGCCAAATACAAATATACGCCGGAAGCGACTTTATTTCCAGTTTGGTCGAATCCATCCCAATAAGCACGACCGCCGTCTACAGCCAGGGTTCCATCGTTAAGCACTGTTTTTGGTGTTAATTCGCGGACTAATTGTCCATTGATGTTCAAAATTTTTACGGTTGAATTAAACATTAAATTCTTAATTACAAATTTTTGAGAATGGCTTTCCAGTACAAAAGGATTTGGCCCTGCTTCAGTCTTTTCAAATTTTTTCTCAATTTCGGCAAAAGGACCACGGTAAATAGACAAGCCCCCTTCAGTGGCCACCAGGGCTTCGTTGTTGTCATAATCAACGTACACGCATTGAACGTTGTCATCAACCAGGTAACTATTCGAACGGTTGTAACCTAACCAGCCGCGGGCATCCCAGGGACTATGATCACCGCGCAAAATGCTCAATCCGCCTTTAGTAGAAAACCATTTATTGTTGAATTGATCCACAAAAATATGGTGAATTTCATTTTCCAATGGCCCGCTCAAGCCATGATCGTCGCCTACATGTTTGTACACATTAATACCATCAAATGAATTTAATCCAGCCGCAGTTCCGATCCACAGCACACCATCCTGATCGAGCGCCAGACTAAAAATAGTGTTGCTAAACAAATTGTCCTGAATATTTAACTGGTACACTTTGTTATCGTTCGGATCGTCAATATTTCCGTAGTCCAGAATGTAAAGACCGTTGTATAGCGTACCGACATAAACTCGGTTGGCAAATTTATCGAATTCTATGCAAAGGATGCCGCCTTCTTTGACCTTAATGCCATCGTCGGAACCAAAGTAAACCCATTTGTTTTTATCCAGTGAAATAAAACCATTGGCATCATAAGGAGCGACGGCCAGAAGATGATCATTGGCTGCCCAGTAATTGGCGAACCACAAGCGACCCTGCGGGCCTTCTTTAATATCGGTAATAATTTCATAGTTTTGGTCAGGTACTACACCTGTAAAAAAATCATTGTAAATGGTAAACCGCCCAACTGGATTAAACTCAATGAACTTATTAATATCAATCAAGTCCATACGAGCTGGAAAATCATAAGAATGGAAAAATACGGTGTCGCCAGTGGCCGTAAAAGCTAAAACACCCCCCCCCCAACTACCAATCCAAATATTATTGAAGCGATCCTGATAAAGAACATTGGCATTGTTAATAGTCTGCCAGTAGCGGCCTCTAAATAAAATTTTTTGCCACGAGGAACCATTGTAAACAAAGATGCCTTGCTGTGAGACAATTTTCGGTCGACTGGAGGAGGCCCAGATTCTTTTTTGGTGATCTTTCATAACACGACGTAACAGGTTTTCCGGCGGACCGTCAATTTTTATGTTTTGCCCATCCTGATTGACCAGACCGTTACGATGTAAGCCAACCCACCACTGGCCCTGATCCGTAATAGTTAAGGCCTGGATCTGTTCTTCAAAAGTTTGAATTTTGTTAATGCCGCTCTGCAGGTCAAAGTCGTACAATGTGTTATTACTCTGAGCGTAAATCTTATTCTTTTCTGCAGAACGAATCAGATTTTGAACAGGCAAAAACTTTCCATTAGTGCTTCTGCCCCAATTGCTTACCTGAACGATTGCCCCCGCAGTTGTAACATAGGCCAGACCGGAACTGGCGCCCAGCCAGAGTTTATCGCCATCCGGCAGCAGAGCTAAAATGCGATTATCAGGTAGGTTTTGATTGACTGTAAATACCCGCCATCGTTGCGGATCATTAATCGGAAAGCGCCCGAAATCGGACGGAGCCGCTAAAAGCCCTTTATTGGTACCCAACCAAATTTTTCCCGCAAACACAGCGCTTACAAAAGCAGTGTCAATATTTTGAGGAAAGTTGTGGAAAAAATCTTTAAAAACATAGGCCCGCCCATCGTCAACAAGTACGCCAATGCCTTCAAGAGTGGTTACCCAAAGCGTGTCCTGATTGGCATTTAACGCTTGAATTTCATTATCCTGTAATGCGTATTGATATTGCCAGGAGCCGTCCGATGGATTGTAGATTTGCAAAATACCTTCCCTTCCGGCAACGATGAGTTGACCTTTTGAATTGACCGTAATGCAGGTCAGGTCAATGGAACGCAAGCCCTCGACATTGGTAACTTTTTGCACGTCTCCACTTTCAAGATCATAGCCAAACATGCCACCATCAGAAACCGCCCAGATTTGCCCATTAAAAAAGGTTAACCCACGAACATCATTCATGTTTGTCAAGGTCTGCCAATCCGCAACACCCTGGGCCATTAAAAAACTCAGTGATATTAATATGAATAAAAGCGGTTTCGTCACAGTTCTCTCCTCTTCTATCTTAAAGAAAACGACACAGTTCGTTCAAAATTGTTAACCTGCTCATAACAGGATTTTTAGGTTTTGAGCCATCAGAAGCTGCAGTCATCTCAGGTTTAAGCCTGAGCGTTCTTATTAAGTTCACAACCTCTCTCGAATTATCTTCAAGAACTATTCTTCAAAATTGCTCAGGAATATGGCGTAATATTTCAGGCATCCAAAGTCAATTTTGCCATTAAATCAGCCATTTCGATGGCTGCCAGCGCTGCATCCCAGCCTTTGTTGCCAGCTTTAGTGCCCGCCCGCTCAATAGCCTGTTCAATGGTATCGCTGGTAATCACACCAAAAATAATGGGCACTTCTGTTTCAAGGGCGCTCTGAGCCACTCCTTTTGAAACTTCGGCAGCCACGTAATCGAAATGGGGCGTGGCGCCACGAATCACGGCGCCCAGACATATGACGGCATCATACTTGCCGGATTTAGCCAATTTCTTTGCTACCAGCGGAATTTCAAAAGAACCTGGCGTCCAGACCATGGTGATATGGTCTTGCTCACAATGATGGCGAGTTAAACAATCCAACGCCCCTTCTAACAGTTTGTTACTGATAAACTCATTAAAACGACTGACGACCAGCGCAAATTTCCTGCCCTGAGCTGAGAGTTTTCCTTCAATCTTTTTCATGTTGTTTCCCTTTTAATCTAATCACTTATCTTTTAAAAATAAATGGCCTAATTTATCTCTTTTTGTTTTCAGGTAGAATTCATTAAACTCATTCGGGCAAATTTCAATAGGCACGCGCTCAACAACTTCCAGGTCGTAGCCCTTTAAACCAATAATCTTTTTAGGATTGTTGGTCATTAAACGGATTTTTTTAAGCCCCAAATCTTTTAAAATTTGAGCGCCAATACCATAATCGCGTAAATCCGGTTTAAAGCCAAGGGCTTCGTTGGCTTCTACGGTATCTTTACCCTGCTCCTGTAAAGCGTAGGCCAGCAGTTTGTTGACCAGCCCAATACCACGTCCCTCCTGACGCATGTAGAGCAACACGCCGCGCCCTTCTTTTTCAATCATTTGCAGAGCAGTAGACAGTTGATCGCCGCAATCACAGCGTTTTGAGCCAAAGACATCACCGGTTAGGCACTCAGAATGAACGCGCACCAGTGTCGGCTGCCCGTCGGCAATTTGGCCTTTAACCAGGGCTACGTGGTGTTCCACAGGATTAAGAGTGTTTTCAAAAAGATAGAGTTTGAACTGGCCGTACTTTGTGGGCAAATCGACCACCACACGACGGCGCACAAATTTTTCACGTTTGCGCCGAAATTCAATCAGGTCGGCAATAGTAATAATCTTGAGATTGTGCCTGCGCGTAAACTCTTCCAACACTTTTCCGTGAGCCATTGTACCGTCTTCGGCCATAATTTCACACAAAATGCCCGATGGTTTAAGTCCGGCCAGGCGCGCCAGGTCCATGGCGGCTTCGGTGTGTCCTGCGCGCCGCAGGACACCGCCTTTTTTAGCAATCAGTGGAAAGATGTGTCCCGGGCGGGCGAGGTCTTCCGGCCTGGTGGCCGGGTCAATAATCACTCGAATGGTTTGGGCGCGGTCGTAAGCGGAAATGCCTGTTGTTGTGCCATGCTTAGCATCTACACTAACGGTGAAGGGCGTTTGATGTTTTGAAGAATTGTCGCTGACCATAAAATCTAGATCCAGTTCTCTGGCGCGTTCTTCGGTGATGGAAATGCACAACATACCACGCGCTTCGCGGGTAATGAAGTTTACATCTTCCGGGCGCACCAGTTCAGAAGCCATAATCAAATCGCCTTCGTTTTCGCGGTCTCGGTCATCGACCACAACTATCATTTTGCCATTACGAATATCTTCGATGGCTTCTTCTATTGTATTAAACTTAATTTCTTCGTTCATTGTATTTTTCCTTGTTTCATTTCCTTTTACAGGGCAAAGAGCATTAAACTTTCGAACTTTTAAATAAGTTCAGCTGCTGTGATCCATCCCGACCTAGGCTTGCGCCTCGGCCACCCTTCCCTTCCAGCAGGGAAAGGATCAGTTCAAAATTTCAAATGGAATTCCCTCAAACCGGCACTTTGGTCCTCCCTTACCTTTACAAAGGGAAGGGAGTTAGAGGGATGGGGTTTTAAACACTCCAAAGCAATGCCGTTTTGACCCTTCATTAAAAATAAAAAATTCGAAACTCGAATTTCGAAACACGAAATCTCCTTCACATTCCTGTTTATAAGGAAATTAAAAGGAACACACCTCTTTTTCCAAAAATAATTCCGATCCTGAATTTTCGCAGCGACACAGTCGATGCACTCCAAAGTTATCTCTACCCTTAACTCTTACACTCTTATACTCTTAACTTATTTTGAGTTTTAACCCATCCCGACTTCGGCCTGTCGGCCTCGGCCACCCTTCCCTGCCAGCAGGGAAGGGAATTTTTGTGATTGTCTAAACACGATCAATTGCTCAAATCCCTTGTTCCCGTAAGTGTCATTCTGAGTCTCGCTTCAGCGGGACGAAGAATCCCTTCCAATCAGGCTAAGGATTCTTCACTTCGTCCCGATTCTCGGGACTTCGTTCAGAATGACAGTCCGTAATGAATGGAATTCTTCGTTCGCTGCATCCCCCCCATTCCTCGTTCCAAAGTTAAACTCTGGAACAAGGGAAAACCCTACATTGTCAGAACATCCTTCTTTCCAAACTAGCACATGGTTCTCCCTTCCTTTTGCAAAGGGAAGGGAGTTAGAGGGATAGGTTCAAAACCCCAACTGCTTTAACCACGCTTCGGTTAGCTTTGATTTGCTGCCCTGTTTTTGATCAAAGGCCAACAGACGTTCGACGTATTTGGCCAGTACGTCCACTTCCACGTTCAGCAAATCACCAACCTTTTTTGTGCTCAAATTGGTGGCCTGCATGGTGTGGGGAATGACCGAAATCCCAACTCGATTGCCCTGCAAACGCGCCACGGTCAGGCTAATGCCGTCTAAGGCAATGGAGCCTTCCAAAATGATGTAACGCAACAATTCCGTGGGGACTTCCACGTCCAGTGCGTAATTTTCACCTAATTTTTGCAAAGCCACCACGCGGCCCACGCCGTTCACATGGCCCTGAACCAGGTGTCCGCCCAGCCGATCGGCCAAACGCAAGGCCCGCTCCAGATTCAACGCTTGGCCAATGGTCCAGCTACCCACAGTCGTTTTAGTAAGTGTTTCGCCCACGGCGTCCACCCAAAAGCCGTTGTTTGCCAGCCGAACCACGGTTAAGCAAACCCCGTTCACCGCCATGGAATCGTCCACCCGTGCGTCTTCTAACATACGCCTGGCGGTAATGAACAAACGCTTTCCACCGGCAATGGTTTCAATGCGAGCTAATGTTCCAACTTCTTCAATTAATCCAGTAAACATGTGCCAAATTTAGTAATTTTAAGTCGATTTGTCATTTTTCTTTTTTGTGGTAAATCAGGGCCACATCCGGCCCTAAATGTTTAATCTCTTTTAATTGCAGGAATTGCCTTGTTAACCGCTCAAAAGCGGGCAGACCGTTGCCCAGCAAAACCGGTGCTTCGATTAAAATCAATTCGTCAAATAACCGATCATTTAAAAAATCCGTAAAAATCTGCTGTCCGCCTTCCACCAGCAGCGAAGCAATTTTTTGCTTTTGCCATAGGGCTGTCAACACTTCATTTAAAGCCAACCGGCCGTTGCGCCCGGCAAATTGCAAAACTTGCACTCCAGACTGCATTAACTGCTCTATTTTTTGCGGCGCAGCTACCGTCGAAGTAAGCACAATCGTCTGTTCCTTAAAACGATCGTTAAACACGCTGGCCGAAAGCGAGACGCGTAATTGTCCGTCTAAAATTAATCGATAGGGCTGGGGACCGCGGGCCTTGCGCACCGTAAGTTGTGGATCATCCGCTTCAATGGTTCCTGCACCCACCAACACAGCCTGATGCGTGGCACGCAAGCGGTGCACAAATCGCACGGCCTTTTCCGACGTAAGCCAGGTTTGTTTTCCCTTAGTTTTGGAAATAAATCCGTCCAGCGAGCGGGCAATCTTCAGAGTGACAAACGGCCGTTGGGCTTTCATGTTCAAAAAAAAGACTGTGTTCAGTTCGGCGCCTTCCTCTGCTAACAGTCCGGCCTCAACCTGAATGCCAGCTTCACGCATCTGTTGCAGTCCCTTGCCGCTCACATCGGGATTGGGATCGATGTTGGCCACCACCACACGGGCCACTTTTTTGCTAATGACCAGCGGCGTACAGGGCGGCGTCTTTTTGTTGGTGTGGCAGCAGGGTTCCAAATTGCAGTAAAGCGTGGCGCCTGCGGGGTCTTCTGTGGCGTTCTGGAAGGCCTCCACTTCAGCATGCGGGCCACCAAAATAACGGTGGTAGCCTTCGCCAATCACGCGACCATCTTTAACCAGCACCGCGCCCACCATAGGATTGGGACGCACTTTAAAGCGTCCTCGACGCGCCAGCGCAAAGCAGCGACGCATCATCTGTTCGTCAAATTTACTAAAGTTCGTTTTCATCAGCACTGCATTTTTTTTGATTTTAAAGCAATGTAGAAAATTTGGCAATATTTAACAACTTTGAACCAATGATGAATTTTAAGTTTTGAATTTTGAATGGATTTTGATTTTTTTAGAGAGTTAAGAATCCACGACCCACTGGATTGGAATTCAGTCAAGCTCCCAATTGAAAAAATTAGTAGACCTTCACAACCAGGTGATCGAAAGGCTCAAGCTAAAGCTTGTCCACAGGATCCCGCGGAAGTTTCGCTGGTTTAACTCAATTCAGTGTCATTCGGTGACATTCGGTGGCTGCAGGTTCCCACCACTGTTACAAAAACATTATTTAAGGAGAGAAGCTACTCATACGCGCTTACTTAACATTGCATCCGAAGAATGAATTTCGATTCCTTCATTTTACCCGCTTTTAAAGCAAAATTAATTTGACCAAATGTAAAGTATGTTTTAAATTTAGACGTCTATTTGTAAAATAGAGGTACGTATGGTCATTCGTCCATTCTGGATTCGACGTGTTCAGCAAGCCTGGCAACGAAAATCTCTGATTTGGCTTTCCGGTGTGCGCAGAGTGGGCAAAACCACCCTGTGCAAAATGCTTCCTGACACCGTTTATCTAAATTGCGATTTACCCTCAGTTCAACGCCAATTGGAAGATCCTGAATTGTTTTACAATGGGCTGTCCGAACAGGCAACCGTTATTTTCGATGAAGTGCACCGCCTACTCGATCCCAGCCTGATATTGAAAATTGGTACGGATGCTTACCCTCACATTAAAATCCTTGCCACGGGTTCTTCTACCCTTGCAGCCAGCAAAAAATTCAGAGATAGTCTTACCGGCCGCAAAATTCAAATTCACCTCCCGCCAATTATCTGGCCGGAATGCACCGACACTTTTCAAATTAACCAACTGGAAAAGCGACTGGTATTTGGCGGTTTACCAGAAATGCTGTTAGCCGATGAAAATGATCCTACTTTTTACTCGGAATGGATTGATAGTTTTTATGCGCGAGACATTCAGGAACTGTTTGGCATTCGCAATCGGGAAGGTTTTTTAAAACTATTTCGACTGGTAATACGGCAAAGTGGATCGCTTTTGGAGGTGACTCATTTGTCTAAACTTAGTGGATTAAGTCGGCCTACGGTGTTGGCTCATCTGGAAGCAATGGAAATTTCCCACGTATTGTTCTGTTTGCCGCCGTTTCATGGGGGCGGACGTCGCGAAATTACGCGCCGTCCAAAATGCTACGCTTTTGACACGGGATTTGTTGCTTTTGTCAACGGTTGGGACACTCTGCGCGAGCATGAGCGCGGAATTTTGTGGGAACATCTGGTACTTGACGTTCTACGCATTCACCATCCAAAGGAACGCATTTTCTATTGGCGGGACAAATCCCAACGGGAAATTGATTTTGTGTTACGGCGCGGCGCAGACACAGTGGATGCCATCGAAGTTAAAATAAATCCCGATGCGGTGAATTTAAATCATTTCCAGGCTTTTCGCGCTTTGTACCCTCAGGGCAGCAATTACGTCATCAGTCCATCCATTAAACAGGGCTACCGAAGGCAATTCGGTGAACTTTTGATTCATTTCACTTCACTACACGAATGGCACCAACAAAACACAAATCTGCAATGAATTAGGAAATTTTGAGTGATTAATTTTGAATGTTGAATAGATTTTGCGTTTTCCCCACAATTTATGTGCAATGCTCCAAAAGAGAAGAATTCTCAAGATTCTAAATCCGTAGTTGAAATATTTTTTAGTAATCTTTAATACCTATATGTTTTGATCTCTATTCTTTCAATCATAGATTGTAATTAGTTTTTGCCTGCCAAAAGACATTTAGATCAGTTTTGTTCTTTACAATCTTCATGGCCAAAAAGTAAAAACCTTGCTCAGTCAAAAATATTTGAGAGGAGGCGAGCATCATGTAAGCTGGTCGGGAGAAAACGACCATGGCGTTGCACTCAGCAGCGGTGTGTATTATATTGTGTTACACACCAAAACCCATCAACTCACAAAAAAAATGGTTTACTTGCGTTAGGGGAAACATCATGAAAACGATTCTATTTTTTCTTTTAATTCCAGCCATGCTCCTTGCCCAGTGGCAACCGGACGGTTTGCCCTTTTTAGCGAGTAAATATTCAGAGAGCATAGAGTATTTATTGCCGGACGATGAGGGAAATGTATATGTGTTCTGGTTTAGTATGAATCTTGGCTTTAAGATACGCGTGGGCAAGGTGGACACTGCCGGTTACCGCATGTGGCCGACGGATAGTCTGCTGGTCTGTTACTATCCGGAGCAGCAACGAGGTGATCATGCAGTACCTGATGGCGAAGGCGGCTTTGTGGTGGCCTGGCGCGATACGCGCGCGGATTTGGGTGCCGGTGATATTTATGCCCAGCGTGTGGATAAAAAGGGCAACCTTTTGTGGGATGTGAACGGCGTACCGGTAATCATAGCGGAAGATTATCAGGATGATGTTAAACTTTGTATGTTAGCAGATAGTACTTTTGTTATAACCTGCACAGATGAAAGGATTGGTTTTAATAAAGCAAACATATACGCACAACGATTAGATAAAAATGGTAATATGTTGTGGGACAGTTCCGGCATTCGCCTTACGTACAGGAAAAGTAATAATATGTATTTTAATTGGCAGCAGAAATTGTTAAGCTGTGAAGATACAACGTTTATAATGGTATGGAATTTTGATAATTATGGAGATGATCATACCAATATTTACGCTCAAAAGATTGATAGGGACGGGAATTTTTTATGGGATAGTCTTGGCGTAGCCGTAGCCCATTTACCCTATCCCCAGGGTGAGTATGGCGATTTTTCCATTTGTTCGGATGGCGCAGGTGGAGTGGTGGTAGCCTGGCATGATCAAAGAGATTACTGGAATCATGGTGTTTATGTGCAACGTGTTGATTCCACGGGGCGGTGCTTGT
>JAGHBR010000515.1 GCA_021160885.1 Caldisericaceae bacterium | reverse complement strand
GTTCTTATATTGGTTCAAAATAAAGGTTAAGGGGGTTATTGTTTAATAAGGAACATTCTAAGGGATAAAGTAGCAAATAAATCATGTTAAAATAGCCAGGATTAAGAAACGAAAATTAGTCTCGTTGTCAGCCTGAAAGAACAAAACTTTTTGCTGCAAACGGTAAAATTCGGATTAAATGAATGATTCAAAACGATGAAATAAAAGGTAAAATTTACGACCGAAAACTTTTTCGTCGGTTGCTGCGTTACGGCCTGCCTTACAAACACCTGATTGCCGGCGGAATTGTGTTGATTATTCTTTCCTCTTTTCTAAGGATTGTAGGCCCCTATGTGACCAAATTAGCCATTGATGACTACATCGAAAGCAGCAATTTCTCCAAATTGAAAATTCTGGCTTTGATTTATATCGGCGTTTTGGCCGTCAATTTTTTGGTGAGTTACGTACAAGCTTACATTACGCAGTTATTGGGCCAGAGAGTGATGTACGATTTGCGTTCAGATATTTTTGGTCATTTGCAGAAGTTGTCTTTCCGCTTTTTCGATCGCAATCCGGTTGGCCGTCTGATGACTCGTGTAACTTCCGATGTACAGGCGTTAAATGATATGTTTACGCAGGGCATTGTCAGTATTTTTGGCGATATTTTTCTGTTGGCCGGTATTGTGATTATCATGCTAACCATGAACTTGCGTCTGGCGCTTCTGACCTTTACAGTCATTCCGGTGCTTTTCGTGTTTACCATGATTTTTAAGCGCAAAGTGCGAGCCGCCTTTCGGCTGGTGCGCAAATGGCTGGCCCAAATTAATGCCTTTGTGCAAGAAAACATTACCGGCATGAGCATTGTTCAGGTGTTTAATCGTGAAGCAAAGAATTATGAGATTTTTAAAGATATTAACTGGCAGCACACCAGAGCTTACATTAAGATGATTTTTTATTACGCGGTTTTTTACCCGGCCATTGAATTGATCAGCGCCATTGCGCTGGCCATTGTCCTCTGGCAGGGCGGCATTCTGAAAAGCGTAGGCTTAACCACTTATGGCGCATTGGTGGCTTTTATTCAATACGCTCAAATGTTTTTTATGCCGATTAGCGACCTGTCGGAAAAGTACAATGTTTTACAGTCCGCTATGGCATCATCTGAAAGAATTTTTAATTTGCTGGATACCAAACCAGAGATCGTCAGCCCACCACAAGCTAAATGGTCAGAACCATTCCTGGGCAAGGTGGAGTTTAAAAATGTCTATTTTGCCTACAACGAACCGGATTACGTTCTAAAAGACGTCAGTTTTCTGATTAATCCGGGTGAAAAAATTGCTATTGTGGGACAAACGGGCGCCGGAAAGACTTCCATCATCAATTTGCTGGCACGTCACTACGATATTCAAGAAGGCAAGATTTATGTGGATGATATTGAAGTTCGAGAGTGGGATCTGGATCGCTTGCACAAAAATATGGCTGTTGTTCTGCAGGACGTGTTCTTGTTTTCCGGCAGCATTTTAGAAAATGTCCGATTACATGATGAAACAATCAGTGAACAACAGGTTATTGAAGCCTGTAAAGAGGTTAATGCACATTCTTTTATTGAACGATTGCCCAATGGTTACCACACCGTTCTCAATGAGCGGGGCGCCATTCTTTCCATGGGCGAAAGGCAATTGCTTTCTTTTGCCAGGGCGCTGGTGGTTGATCCGCTTCTGTTGATTTTAGACGAGGCCACGGCAAATGTCGACACGGAAACCGAAATTTTAATTCAACAGGCGGTTTACCGGTTGATGGAAAACCGCACGGCCATCATTATTGCCCATCGGCTGTCTACCATTCAGCATGTGGATCGGATTCTGGTTTTTCACAAAGGAAGATTGCGGGAAAGCGGAACGCATCAACAATTGCTGGAGCAGCAGGGCATCTATTATCATCTGTATCAGCTGCAATACAAAGATCAGGCCTTACCTTTGGGCAGTGGGGCAGCAATTAATTAACCACTGAGGCAATAGAGAAATTTTGAGTTTTGAATTTTGAATGTTGAATTAAAAAAGTCTTTGATTTCTAGAAACCTTTGAAAAAATCGGGGTCTCTCAAAACCTGTCAACTTAGAGATTCTCGCCTGCGCTGGAATGACATTCTGAATGATTTTTTCAAAGGTTCCTATTACTTTTCTTGCTGCTGCTCTTAGTCTTCTATAGAATTGCTTCTCTTTACTGGCAGAAGTTTGTCAGCCTAAATCGTTTGATTTTTTAAAAGGCGTTGTGTTTTTCTCAATAAATTTTAAATTGTTAAAGAATTGGTTAGTGGTTTCGAATACTTAATATTCACATTAATCGGAGCTTTGGAAATGAAATATATTCTTGGTTTTCGGCAGTATCTGCATTCAGAAAAATCGTATCAGGATCTGGAACAGATTATTCTGGGGCAGCCCGAACATTTTCCACCGACAGAGGGCTTTTTAACCATTGTGGCAATTTGTGGCGACAATCCACGTGAATTTCTGGAAGAAAAGGGTCTGCGTTCGAAGGTGGCTTTTTATGATTACGCCCCATGGGAAGAGAACGCTAAACGTGTGGCTGACGTATTTACTCGCAGTGTTCACAAAACAGAGCGTGTGCAAATTATTCATTATAACGAAAATCCTCTGGGACTTACTTACCCGCTGGAATTGTTAGTTTACATTGCCAGAGGTTTAAATGCTGAACATCTGGCGGTTAGCGATTCTGATTTCCAATTAAGTTATTCAGAAATCAGACGTGTTTACGATCATCATATTGCCACGGCTGATCCCGACGAAATTGTAATTACCTATCCACGACGTCAACCGCGCAGCCTGGACACGGAAAAATATCCTATTAATCGCTGGGCTATGGAAGACCTGGAAAACATGTACATTTATTTTTTGTCTGATTTAAAAGTTTTAAACAGCAAGCCTGATTTTCAATCTGGTTTGAGCATTACCACGCGGGCTGCCAATAAAATTCTCAACTTTGACAATGTGGGCAGTTGGATTGGCAATTTACACATGGCCATTCAGCTTATCCGCAATAAGGGTCGATTGGACAAAGATTTTGTGGTAAAAACCAATTACCAGCATGAATCGACCATAAACTTTGATGTGCAGTGCGCTAAAATCGACCAGCTTTACCGCTATTACATGATTCCGCTGTCCAATATCGTGGAACTGGCCATTGAACATCCAGATAAATATTTGATGGAAGACTGGACGGCAGGCAAGAGTAAGCAAGAAATCGTTGAAACGATTAAAAAGATCGAAGCCATGAACAATCGTTACCTTGAAGAAAAACGCAAGGAACGATTAGAGAAAGAGTAATATTCATTTTTGTTGCCGTGGTGGCATGATTACGCTTACCAAAATTGTAGAACCGGGCGTTGAATATCCTGCCAATATTTAATGAAAGAATGACCACCGGACCAAAACAGTCAGAAAATCGTTAAAACGATTAAAATTAAAGAATCCATTAACAATCGCTACCAGAAAGACAAACGTAAAAAGTACTTGAAAAAAGAATGGCCCTTCGGTCGCGCGTTGCTTCAGGGCAGGAAGAGGATTGAAGAATTCTCGAAGCTGACTAATAAAAAGGTGCTTTTGTTTTCTACGATCAGGCATTTAAACCAAAAATAAAGCATTGCGCAATGCGCCTTCAACAAAGATCGTTAAAGTCCACTCATAATTTTTTTTCAAAAAATTTCAAAAAAAATTGACATAATGGAGTTTGGTTTCTTGTATTTTGAATGTTTGAAAAAAAACAAAAGTTAAAAACATGAGCTCAGCTAATAAAATTAAGCAGGATATGCTGCAGGAATTTGGCCACGCCTAGCAGGCCTTTGGTTTAAATAAACTGATGGGCTTTGTGGTGGCCCTCTTAATTTTTTCCCGGAACCCCTTTCTCTTGACGAAATTACCGAGCAGTTGGGCATGAGTAAAGGCCCCATCAGTCAAATTATGCGCCGCCTGCTCGATCACAACCTGGTACGCCGCGTCTGGAAGCCTGGTGAACTAAAACACTACTACGAGATTCAACCCGAGATTTTTGGTAACGCCTTTCGCAACAATTTTGAGTTAGTTAAAAATAACCTGCGTATTGCCCGCCAGTTGAAAGCTGATGTTGAAGCCGCTGACGACCCCGAACTGCAAACACTTCACCTTCGACTAAAGGAAATGGAACGCTTTTACACATTAATGGGAAAACACTTTCAACTATTTTTAGAGGAATGGCAAAAAGAAATAATCTTTACAACGAAAAAGGGTAAAACAAATTTTTTAACATAGATTTAGTAAAAGGTTTTAAAATTTGCGTTGTAAATTTGGAAAATTTCAAAAGTTAAAAATTAGAGAAAGGCTGTTCTGTTATGGGACGCTTAGAAAAAAAAGTAGTCATTATTACCGGCGGCTCCAGCGGCATCGGAAAAGCAGCGGTTAAACTATTTTTGCAGGAAGGCGCTGCCGTGGTAAACTGGGATGTCAATCCGCAAGCCGCAGATGCTTTTAAAAACCAGCTGCATTTCATGCAGGTTAATGTCGCTGATTTTGACCAGGGATGGGGATTTATGCCGGAGGCATCCATTTGCCGGTTAATGAACATACTTTAAAAAACAAAGGCCATTTGTTAAAGATTGTTAAAAAATTTCCCAAAGAACTGAATCTGCAAATTTGGAGCAGAATGATCAGTGCTATGGACAATCGTTTAAAGGTTGGCGTGTAGGAGGTGTAATAGCAAAAAATAAAGTGGCGTGATCTTGTCTTTTTTGTCAGCTCTGGCAGTGGACTTGCCTTTGCCAGTGCCGCTTTCATAATGTAACAGGAGGCAACCATGAGCGGGAGTCAGTACACAGTTTTTGCCGTTCTCATTTAGGCTCTGGGAATTGCTGTGC
>JAGHBR010000308.1 GCA_021160885.1 Caldisericaceae bacterium | reverse complement strand
GCTTTATTGACTATAAACTAAATCAAAAAATTGAAATTAAGACAAAATAGAAACTAAAGGTTTTTAAGAATAGATTTTAATTTTTGATGAACGACTTCAGGTGGAAGTTCTTCTTTGACCTTAAGACGAACGACTTCTTTAAACTTTTTTTCAAATTCTACTTTTTTATCGCAAGGTAAACAATATTCAATATGCTCTTCAAAAAGACGTTTTTTTTCTTCGTCCAGCATATTATCAACATATTGTTGAACATATTTTTCAATATCAGAACATTCGAAATGTTTTTTATTTTTTGGGCTTAAATTCATCACTGATGTAACCTCTCTCTTTTGCATAATTCCAAAGATGACGTTGTAACAATTTTCTCCCCCGGTACAAACGGGACATGACTGTTCCTAAAGGGGCGTCAATAATTTCTGCGATTTCATTGTAGGAAAAACCTTCCACATCGCATAAAAGAACAACTAACCGGAATTGGTAAGGTAGGTTGTCCAGGGCTTCTTTTACATCATCATCAAAAAGATTTTCTAAAAATTCTTCCTTTGGCACTTCCTGCATGGCCACTGTTTCATCTAAACGCTTGTAAAGGAAAAATTCTTCCATGTCGTCGTAACTAACTTTTTGTGGCTCTCGAACGGCCTTTCGATAAGAAGTAATAAAGGTATTTACCAGAATCCGGAAAATCCAGGCTCTGAAATTGGTGTTTTTTTGGAATTGATTTAAAGCTCGATAAGCCTTATATAACGTATCCTGCACTAGGTCTTCCGCATCATGTTGATTATGAGTCATCCTTAAGGCCGTATTATATAATGAAGAAAGATGAGGTTCAATAAGTTCAGCAAACTCTTTCTGTCGATTTTTTGGCAAATTAAAACCCCTCAATTTTTGAAATTTTTAAAGTTAATAAAAATAAAAAGTCAGGTCAAAATTATGCATGCAACTTCAAAGAGATCCGAAAAGTAGAGCCCTTATTAATTTTGCTTTCTTTTAAAATAAGCCGTCCCCCATGATAATTTTCAATAATCCGCTTGGCCAGACTCAGGCCCAAGCCCCAGCCTCGTTTTTTGGTACTGTAACCGGGTTTAAAAATTTTTCTTTTTTCATTAGAAGGAATACCTTTTCCGTTGTCGGTTACCTCTATGTAAAGCTCCTTTTTTTCAACAACTTTAAGAGCTGAAATCACAATCTTCCCCTGGCTTCCCGGGCGCATGGCATCAATGGCATTTTTAATCAAGTTTTCCAGAACCCAGCTAAATAAATCTTCGTTAACGTTTACAATTAGTTTTTGATCCTTAAATTCCGTTTCGATTTTCACTTTTTTTTGTGAATTTGGTAATCGTCGATTGAAATATTCCACGACATTTTGAATAACTGGAGCGATGTCTGTTGGAGTGACGGTCGGCTTGGATCCAATTTTTGAAAATCGGTTGGCCACTTTGTTAAGCCGTTGTAAATCTTTTTGAATCTCTTCAATAGCTATTTCTTTAATATCATCGTTAATTTTTAAGAGTTCAAGCCAACCGGCAATGGATGTTAGCGGCGTACCTAATTGATGCGCGGTTTCCTTTGCCATGCCGACCCAGATGAATTGTTGTTCGCTCTTTTTAATGTAGGAAAAACCTACATAGCCTACCATGCCAAAAGCCAAAGCAGCTAAAATTGCTAAATAGGGGAATCGTCTTAACTTGTACAAGACATCAGGATAACCGTAATAATAATAGCCTAAGACAATCTTATTTTGATATTTAATTGGAATCGGAGGATTTTCAGATTTTATTTTTTCCAGAGCAGAAAACAATTTTAAACTGTCTTCATGGGTAAAGTTTTCAAGGCTTTTGTTGTCTATTTCAGGATCAATGTTTCTCCAGCTGCGGGGATTATTTTCTGTGTCAGTGTAAATTAAAGGGTAATCAGCATTTTGAATAACTTCATTAAACAAAAAATCAATATCGGTATTGGAATTTGGATTGTTCAGGCTTTGTTCTAGTAATTTAATTCTGAAGTTAACCGCTTCCGCCGTTTTTTCTTCGAGAACAGAAACCAGGTTTTGTGAATACCAAATTCCGGAAATAATCAGAGCAATGCCCAACAAAAAAAGAAAAGCTTTAAAATTAGCTTTTACCCGTTCATTGGAAAAATCAATTTTGATCATTTATTTATCACTTAATTTTATCGACAAAATCTGGTCGCCCACTTCAATTTGATCAACTACATACATTCCCCTAATAACTTTTCCAAATAAAGTATAGTTCCCGATTAAATGAGGCTGATCTGAATGACAAATAAAAAATTGGCAACCACCAGTGTCAAAACCAGCCGTGGCAATACCGACACTTCCCCTTTTAAAAGGTACGGGAGAATGCTCAGAAGGAATTAAATAACCTGGCCCGCCCCAGCCTGTTCCGGTTGGGTCCCCTCCTTGTATTACAAAGTCTGGCACTACTCGGTGGAAATAAAGGCGATCATAAAATCCTGTTTGGGCCAGATGCACAAAGTTTTTTACAGTCAAAGGCGCAATATTCGATTCCAAACGTAGTTTGAAAGATCCTTTGGATGTTGTTACTTCAGCTATTAAAGGTGTATCTGGTAAGTTAATGCTATCTGGCTGTAAAAAATCAGGCAAATAGTTTAGCATATCTAAAGATTGAGTATGGTTGCCAAACAAGTTAGGAAACGTCTTTAATAATACAGGATGTGCAACATAATTAAACAGACTGTCGCTCGAAATGCTCGTGTTGTTTTTTGCTTTACTAAAATATTGGCAAATACTCATTTGAATTTCCAGGCCAGCTTGATTATTAAATTTTTTAAAAAGAGCAAACAATTGAGCATCAGAAATTTTATTTCCTTTTTGCAAAAGCCAATCCAGCACCGTTCCTACAAGGGCAACATGATCAGAATTTAGCAAATGATCAATTTCTTTTTGAGTTATCTGTCTGACTTTGGCCAAAGCAAGAAAGGCCTTGCTGCTTAGAACAGGATCATCTAATTTTAAAAATTCTTTTAGCAATCTTTTACTTAAAGAGAGTTTAGTTTCTGCTAAGGCTTCCAATAAACCGCTTTTGAAATAAACATTACCTTTGTCAAGGCTATTGTTAATTAAAAGGTAAGCCGTTGACGGATCTTTTTGGGCAATATATTTAGCTAAAAGAGCTTTTTCAGAAGTTTCTGGTAATTTGCCGAACTGGTCAACAAGAATCGGAATTGCTTCTTTGCCCCTGGCATCTAATAAGGCTTTGTAACACGCCAGGCGCACATGGGGATTCTTGTATTTAAAAAAATTTAGTAAGGATGAAATCAGGCTGGAGTCTTTTGTGAAAGGTACAAGGGAAACCGCCGCACGGAGCAGGTGCCAGTTTTGGATTTTGAGGTTTAGATTTTTAGCTAAAATTTTGATAATTAACCCGCCATTTAACGAATCCAGTTTCATGTTGAATTTTTTACTTTCTAAGGTTTTTCTAATAGATTTAAACAGAAAAACTTTAGCGTTTTCTGGACTGTTTTCTGTAAGCCTAAGTAAAGCTGGCAGGTGTGGAAAATTTAAAGGACTGTTGTAAAGAAAATAACTTTCTGCAGGCGTTAAAGATGACTTTGTGGAATCGAGTAAGCCAAAGGTTTGTTGAATTTTAAGTTTTCTGTTCAAGATACCCAGAACAACAAAAGTAACATCTTTTAATTGCACGTTGGCGGTTAAAGTCGATAAAAAATTCCAGCTATTTTTCGAACCGCAATAAGCAAGAAAAGGGATTATTTTTTGTTTTGTCGAAATATTCAGGGAATCATTTTGCAGAATATTCAATAAGAAGGATTCTGATTGGGGATGGTTAAATTGGGCAATACCGAAAGCAGCTAAAATTTTTACAGAATCAGACCTGTTGCTTTGAAAAATATCCTTTAATAATGGAAATAAAGAGTCGTTTTTTGTGTGGGCTACTGCCAAAACAAAATCAAGTTTTTCTTTTTCATTCTGTGCTTGTTGAAAAAGTTTCCGCCATTCCTGCACATTGCTTGAACGAGCAAACTCAAGTTTTTTTAATTTACTGTTAAAGGAAGCCGCCTGATAATTTGGGGAACAAGACCAGCTCAATAAAAGAAATAGAAATAGGCATATTTTAACTTTCATTAGTGATTTTCTCCATTAAATTTATGCTTAATTCAATAATTACAATATTAAATAAAAAAACAAACAT
>JAGHBR010000417.1 GCA_021160885.1 Caldisericaceae bacterium | reverse complement strand
CCCCTTTAAAGACGATTTTAGGGTAGCCACCGACCATTTCCATTAAACGTGGTAAGGAAGGCGTTAAGCGGAGCACTAGAGCCAGAGTATCTCCCGCATTTACCTGATTGTCAAAAAAGGTCATGGCATCGCCATGTGCCGAAAGCACAGCCCCATTGGCCGGAATGCTCATATCGCCTTTCAACGTTTCTTTAGTTTGTGCCACAACCCAAACTGTGTCATTGACCACCCAGGGCGTGATGGCCTGCACGGCAACCTCGGTTCCCCATTGATTGGTGCCGGTTGAAGAGCCGTGAAAGGCATTATAGAGGACTGTTTCGTTGGTATTACGTACGCCGTTAACATGATTAATAATGTGGCTGCCTGATTTGGCAATTACCTCGCCGGAAAAGGAGACAATGCCCAGGCAGGGAATATTTTGCCCGTCAAAACCAATGGTAGATACCGCGATCGGATTGCGCAGCATCTGTCCCTGAATGACCTGCACATTGATGGGCACGCCTTCGCTGCTAAAAAAATCGGCATTGATGGCGCCGATGACCTGATGTCCTGTAAAGCTGCGTCGACTGGCCATGGAAGTGGTTTTCTCTCGGCCAATGTAAGCATCTTTCGCTTTAACCGTTTCGATCTTAACATGGGGATTGGTCAGATCAATTTCCAGAATGTTGATGTTCCAGAGTTTTTCAGGCACTTTTACATGTTTGTAAACCATTCCGGGCCCAACCGTCAATGTGTTGTCAATGCGATAGTTGTAGCCAGCCTGTAAAAAGGAAATGATGACTAAAAGAACGACAATTTTTTTCATGATAAATTCCAATTTGTTAGTGGATTAAGATAAATTAAAACCGTAAATATTAAATTGCAATCAAAAATTTATTGAACTGCTTGAATAGATGGGAAAATAAATCATGCCTTGCGTTCTTACTTTAAAAAGACGATTTGTAGCCTGCATTTAAAAAAAAAAGTCTTTTCAAACGCGCTTAATTTTGGCATCCCTTTTACGTTTCACCCCAAAATTTTTATGAAAGATGTGCACACTTCTTTCAAGGTAGACTATTTTATTTAAGTAAAATCATCTTTTTTTGTAATGTATGGTCTTTGGTTTTTAAACGATAAATGTAATTTCCCGAAGAGACCGGATTGCCGTTTGAATCCGTGCCGTTCCAGGTAATTTGATGCAGGCCAGGTGTTAGCGTTTCATTTACCAGTGTTTTGATTTTTTGACCTTGCGAGTTCCATATTTCAAGTCTAACAGCAGAATGTTCTGATAACTCAAAACGGATTGTTGTCCATGGATTGAAGGGATTGGGGGAATTCTGGTAAAGCGCAAAACGTACAGGAACCGTAGGTGCATTCTGCAGGCCAAGCAGCAAATCATTGCGAATAATGTAAAAACCATCCCAGTCGTCGGCCAGATAGGCGTTTTTTCCGGAAATAAAAACCTGGCGGGCGATGCCCAGGGAATTGTAATAGGCAACCTCATTTGGATTGGCAGGATCACTAATGTCCAGAATGCGCAGGCCGTTGTATGTGTCTGCCAGGTAAGCGTAAGATCCCTCAACAAAGACATCCTCAGTGTATTGATCAGTGCTAAACTCACTGATTTTAACTGGATTGATTTTGTCTTTAATGTTAAAAATCATTAATCCGTAATCGCTGGCAGCTATAAAGGCCAGTGTGTCTTGCACAAACACGCTCATACTAATATAATCTTTGTAAGACGTAGAATTGAGCAAAATAGGATTGTTAGCATCATTGACATCCACGATAAGTAAGCCGTGTGACTGGCTGGCTAAATAGGCATAATGGTCGGCGACAAACACATCCAGAATGACGTCGTCTGGCTCATAGACGCCCACCTCTTGCGGGGTCTGTGGTTGCGAAACATCAATAATGCGCAGGCCGCCGTTGTAATCAGCCAGGTAGATTAGATGGCCTTTCTTGAAAAGCCGCTCTGCTTTGTCCGATGTTTTTAATTGTGCCGTAAATTGCGGATTTTCAGGCACGGTAACATCTGCAATGATTAAACCATCTACTCCGGCAGCTAAATAAGCAAATCCGGAGTCTGCACAAACATCAGAAACTCCATGATCTGTTCTGAGCCAACCAACTTCCTGTGGAGCTGCCAGGTCGCTAACATCTACGATATGTAGGCCATCAATTATGCAGGCCACGTACGCATAGTTGTTCTGCACAAAGACGCCATAGGTATATCCTGCCGTTCTGAAAAAGCTGATTTCATTGGGGTGTAGAGTGTCATTTACATCAACAACTTGCAAACCGGCCTGAGCAGAAGCCAGAAAGGCAGTTTGATCAACAACCCTCACCTGTTGTGCTGTGCCATCACTAAAAAATTTGCCGACCCAAAACGGGTTGTTAGGATTGGTTATATTGATCATTTGCAAACCTTCGTCCCAGTCAGCTACGTAAGCAATGTCGCCGAGTACGAAAACATCCAGAGCCAGGCCGGGCGTGTTGTAAAACATGACAGGTTTAGGTTGAGTGGAATCACTGACATCAATGATGTACAATCCTTCATCATAATCAGCCACATAAACCAGCGTATCTCTAACAAACAGGCCTCTGGCAACACCGGGTGTGTTCAATTGGCCGATTTCATTTGGTTCAGAAGGAGTTGCAATGTCGATTATGCGTAGTCCATCGCCGCCATCAGCCACGTAGGCCAGATTGCCAACTACAAAAACATCCTGCCCGTTGCTTAGGTTTTCTGTTTTGCCAAGTTCTTTGGGCTGAGTCGGGTCCTGGATGTCCAGGATGCACAGGCCGCTGGTATTCCAATTTTTTGAATAGGTCAGATAAGCGTGGGAACCATAGACAAAAACATCAAGAGCCCCTCCGGCAGGTTTAAACTGACTCAATTCCAGGGGATGAGCCGGATCCTGAATATTAAAAATTCTCAATCCCATATCAGTGTTAGTTAAATAAAGATAATTGCCCTCAACCTCAATATCTGAAATAGCTCCAAGAATTAAAGTACGACCCAATTTCTGAGGATTGGCGGGATCACTGATATCCATTATCTCCAGATAACCGCCGTTGTTGAAATAAACTACATTGCCTTGCACATCGAGCGTTGTGCAGGTACCGTTTGCCCAGTTGCCAAGCAAGGTAGTGTTCTCATTTTGCTGAGCCCACAGGGCTGCAACAATTATAAAAGAGAAGACAAAAATTTTGAGAGAATTAAACATGGTATCCTTCCCTCCTTATTTAATAAACGGTCAATTTTGGTGTTAACTGCGCCGAATGGTTCAGTTAACAAAGCGCAACGTTTTTCAATTTTGCATTCTCAGGAGAAGACATAAATCCAGCAAGTACGGCTGAAGTTAGAATCAGATATTCGCAGCGTATTGAAACTGACTGAAGATAGAATTTTTTAAGAAAGTTCCAGGATTCAGGGAGTAAAATCGTAAGATGATAATCAATTCCGTTGAATCATTAAACAGGCTAAAAGGCTTTTCTTCCATTACTAAGGTTCCTGTTTAAAAAGAGCGCCTTGAAGATCTGTATTAAGTTACAAAAATAAATCATCCAAAATCAAAATTTTTACCAATGGCTGCACATTCAAGTTCATAAAAAAGCAACCACACGCTGTGTGCGATTGCTTTTGGGGAGCTGGGGGTGACCTTAGAGGATTAAAAACCATTAATTACCAGATTCCGCAAACTGGGGTGACTTTTATATTCAGCAAGCAGGGCAAGCCCGCTGTTTTCAATGGAATTTTTAACGCCAAAGGCCTGAGCACAAAAAGAACAAACATCGGTGATATACGGTTTTATTTTTAAATAAAGCTGATGCAGCTTGCTGTCTTTTTTAAACTCGCCAATCCATTTAGTGCCAACGCCTTCAAAAATGGCGATGGCAATTTTGTCTATGATTAAACTCCTTTCGTTTTCAAAAGGTTAGACGGAAGGGGAAAACGAGCATGCCAATCACTTTAATGGTAAACTTATGAATTGCTTGCAAAAAGAAAATCTCCAAATTTAGCAAAATCATTTTACCAGGCTACTTTTAATTGAAAAAAGCGATGCCCGGGAGACAAGTAATCTTTGCATTTAAAAGTGTACATTCGACAGTAAAACTATTAAACAAATCAACCAATAAACCGTTTAACTTTTTTACCGTCAGACTATTTTTTAAGGAACTCGCCTGATGGATTTATTT
>JAGHBR010000266.1 GCA_021160885.1 Caldisericaceae bacterium | reverse complement strand
TTTTAAAACTGGGTAAAACTATGGAATCTGTAATGTTTATTGCCTATGGAAAATCAAGGTTTCATTTTATCTTTCAAAAACAAAATCTTGTTTTTGTGATTTAATGAATTTTATTTCTTAAGAAATACCGCGCAGAAGCCGCCATCCATGTTGTGTTGTTGCGGCTGAATGCGAACAAAGCCTTCATTCAGCATGGTAGGGTCGGGCGCCTTTGCTTGCTGTAGTTGATACTTTTGCGCATGTTTGCTTAAGAATTCTTGTGCCACATTTTCATTTTCAAAATAGTCCACCGTACAGGTACTGTAAATCAGCTTTCCGCCCGGTTTTAAAATGGCATCCGCAGCTTCCAGCAGGTCTTCCTGAATTTTGGAAAATTCAACAATTTCCTCGAACTTGCGGCGCCATTTGATGTCTGGATGCTTGCGAATCACGCCCAGACCGGTACAGGGCGCGTCGATTAAAATCTGATCAAAGCCGCCTGTTTTAAAGGGCGGATTTTTACCGTCCGCCACCACGAACAAACCGCCTTTTAGTCCCAATCGTTCCACATTTTGCTTTACTTTTTTTAATCGGACAAAATCAATATCGGCTGCCACCAAAACGGCCCCAGCTGGTTTCTTTTTAAGCAGTTGAACGTATTTGCCGCCTGGCGCGGCGCACATGTCCAAAATTTTACTGCCTTCTTTTAATTCTATTTGATCCGCTACCAGCGCGGCGCTTTCATCCTGCACCACACAATAGCCTTTTTCGAACCAGCGCTCGCGTAAAAAGGGCTGTAGGTCATTGACGCGTAAAACGCCTGAATCGTACTCCACTTCTTTAAAGGGCACCTTTTTTTCTAATAAGAGATTTTTAAATTTTTTGGGGCTTATCTTTTGCTTATTGATGTGGATATCGAAATCAGGTGGTTCGTTCATTTTTTTACACAGCGCTTCGGTTTCTTCTTCGCCCCAAAAGCCAATCCAGCGTTTGATCAACCATTCCGGAAAAGAATACTGAACACTTAAGCGTTTGATGGGATCACTGATTTTTAACGGTGGTAGAAAATCCTTCTTCTGCCTTAAAAAATTGCGCAACAGGCCGTTCATCAATTTGGCCTGAAAAGGATTGAGTTTCTTTTTGGTCAAATTCACGTATTCATTTACTGCGGCATGGTCGGGAATGGCGTTCATGAAAATCAATTCGAAAAGCGCCTGCCTTAACAGGACTTTAAATTTAATCAACAGTTTTTTGTAGCGTCCCCGGTAGAGCTGACTGCCAATCCAGTCCAGGTACAAGCGATGACGCACCACGCCGCTGGTTAAATTTTTAAAAAAACGACGTTCTCTGGAGCTCAGTTCATTTTGCGCCAGGGCGCGGTCACTCAGGTCATCCAGACGGTCAAATGTTTTTTCAAATTTAAACAGAACTTCATAGGCCAGCGCGCGCGCTGATTTTGGCTTTTTTATCATTTTAACCCACTAATTTGTTTTTAGAAAATGGCGCACAAAAATAACAAAGAATTGGCAAAATGACAAGTACAGAGCAAAATCGGAACCGCCCAATAAACTGTTAGCCACCGAAGGACACCGAAATGCACCGAGGTGTTTAGAAATATTTACTTATTAGAACTTGAAGAATTGTATTACAAACATTAGCAGGCTCCGCTGTTGTGGGAAAAACCATGTTTCTGAATTGCAATTTTGTCATCCGCAAATGGGGGGACATCCTGGGCAAAGATCGGAACTTTTAAAGTAAAAACTCAAAATAATTTTCTGGATGAATCACATGTGTCTTTTGGGGATGGTAGGTCTTTACAAACTTTTCTGGAAAGCGTACTCTTTTTCTGGGATTCCATTTTATTTTATACGCAATTAATTGTCCTCCTGACTCTTCAAGGTAATCAATCTCTTGCTGGCTGTGCGTACGCCAGAAATAAGTATTAACCATCTTTAACTCATTGTTCAAATATTTCATTCTTTCAGAGATAAAAAAGTTTTCCCACAAAGCGCCAACGTCCGAGCGCAAAGGCAACGGATTAAAATTTTTAATCAAAGCATTGCGGATTCCGTTGTCGTAAAAATAGATCTTGCGGTTCTTTTTGATTTCATTTCTTAGATTGCGCGAAAATGTTTGCAAACGAAAAATGACAAACGATTTTTCCAGCAAGTCGATGTATTTCTCAACGGTCTGCTTGTCCGCACCAATTAACGCCCCCAATTCTGAATAAGACACTTCCTGGCCGATTTGCAGCGCCAGCGCTCGTAAGAGCTTTTCTAAAATATGTGGCTTTTTAACCAGCCCCATGGACAAAATATCTTTGTACAAATAGCTTTCCGTCAGAGCGCTTAGCAAAATTTGCTCGCTATCTGATTTATTTACAATTTCCGGATAGTAACCATAGATTAGACGATGTTCTAACAACCGTTTTTCTTCTAAAAGCGAAGTGTGATTCACCATCTCCTTGAAAGAAAAGGGAAAAAGCTTAAAAACCAATTTCCGGCCGGTCAACGGTTCCTGTAATTGATTAGCTAAATCCAGCGAAGAAGAACCAGTGACGATGATTTTCAAGTTTGGCATGGAATCGTACAACAACTTCAAGACAAGCCCAATGTCGGGAATGCGCTGCGCTTCGTCAAAGACCACCACCTTGTTCTTACCAACCAATGCCTGTAAACGAGTCGAAGTTGCCCCATTTAGAATTTCGCGTACATCAGGTTCATCGCCATTGAGCAGCAGGAAAGGTTCATTGATGTTTTTCAACAATATTTGCACCAGAGTGGTTTTGCCCACCTGGCGGGCTCCGTAAATAATGATGATTTTCTTTAAGGTCAAATGTTTTAAAATTACGGATTGTAAACTACGCTCAACCATTCGAACCCTCAATTTTTTAAACAAATTTAATATTGCAATCGCCGATTTTCAATAAAATTTTAGATTGTAATCGACGAATTCATGTAAATTAAGCGATTTTGTTTAAAATCCTAAAAAGATGTTTGAATTAAGGCAGGTAAGTTGAAGTTGACGTTAGAACCACTTCCCGTACAACTCCGGCCGGCGGTCGCGGAAAAACCAGCGTTTGGCAGGTGATTCTTTAATGCGCTTCAAGTCGATGTCACAGAACAGGATTTCGTCTTTACCCATGGCAGCCTGGGCTACCACCTGACCAAAGGGATCACAGACAAAGGATTGACCGGCAAATTCCAGCACTTCCTCTTTACCCACGCGATTGCATAGCGCGGTAAAATAACCGTTCTGAAAAGCAGCCACGCGCATCTCAGCTTCGTACACGCCTTCGGGCCACTCGCCCACCGCACCGGCCTGTGGCACAAAAACGATTTCTGCCCCCTGCAGAGCCGACCGACGCATGTACTCCGGGTAATGCCGGTCGTAACAAATCGCCACACCAATTTTGGCAAATTCTGTGTGGTAAACCGGAGCGTCATGATCGCCCGGATCGTAATAGTCCTGTTCATAAAAACCAGGATAATCGGTAATGTGAATCATGCGCGTAGTACCTAGCAGTGTCCCGTCGGCATCTATTACAGGTGAGGTGTCAAAGGCTTTGTCACCATCGCATTCGTAAAGATTGAGCACAAACACCACGCCCAATTCCTCGGCTAACTTAATAAAACGTTCTGTGGTTGGGCCAGGAATAGGCTCGGCCAGCGCCAGGCGATCTTGCGGGTGGCGATGCTGCGGGTAAAACAGTTCAAAGGCCAGTTCGGCAAAAGCAATGATTTTAGCGCCATTCAAGGCCGCTTTTTTAGCAGCCTGTACAGCCCGTTCAATATTTTCCTGCTTATCCTGACTGCAATGTTGTTGAATTAATGCGATTTTCATTTTTGGGGACTCTCTCTGTTAATTCCTTTTTTTGGAAATTTAAACATTTTTAATTGGCAATGAAATAACAATCTGGTCAAGTAAAAATTACTTGACATCCTTGATGATTCTAGTCAGGCAGTTTAAGATGGAAGCTATCTTAAGCGGTCGTCCATCAATCGTTCTGGTAGATTTCAAGGAGACATCCACCGGCCTGGGATAGTCCGTCATATCGTTTAAAGAGACCGGCTTCAACAATTCGTGCCCCCGCCCCAACACATCGCAAAGCGCTTTGCCCAGAGTGTAACGGTCCAATGGCTGCCCACCACAAATGTGGAAAATTCCCTTTTCATTGCTTAATGCTAAACGCCAGAAATTTTTGGCCAGTTCCGCAGTGTAGGTTGGTGTGCGGATTTCATCTTTAAAAAGAGGAATGGTTTCATTATGGTTCAGACGATTTAAAAACCAGTCAATAAAATTTTGCGTACCGTTCAAACCGGGCGCCAGAGCCAGCGCAATACGTCCAATGGCAAAATCGTTCAAAGTTTCCTGAACCGCCAGCTCGCCCTGCCATTTGCTGTAACCATATTGATTAATCGGATCAGGAGAACTATTTTCATCGTAAGGTGGTTTGTCGCCTTTAAACACAATGTCGGTCGAAAGGTAAATCAGCCGCACTTTATTTAGTTGGCACCAAGCAGCCAACTCGCCAGTCGCTCGGGCATTAACGCGTAAGGCCAGCTCCGGCTGTTTCTCACAAACAGCCAATTTACTCTCAGCCGCCGTGTGTATTATCACATCGATGGGCTCATTAATTGAATCTAACTGCTGTTGCACATCTTGAAATAAATCTAAAGAAAAGAGCGTTTTTACATGGGGCAAAGGACGGTCGTATTGTCGGCGGGCAGTTCCGTAAACTTCTACGTTGTTCGGTTTAAAACGCAACAGGTATTGACTGATGTAACCGTAAATGCCGGTTATTAAAACGCGTTTAACTGCCATTTCTTAAAAACGAACCGTTAAACTGAATCCCATATAACGCGAGTATTTCGATTCGCGGTAAGCATCAAAGCGCAAGCCGACTTTTTGTTCTTCGAACTGTTTGTTGTGCTGGCGCGCCAGACGCAGGGCATTAATACCACTGACCAGATGGTTGAGCACAATAGCTAATTGGAAATAGACACGCTTGTTGTCTACATCATTGGCATGAATACGTTTGGCATCGTATTTAATGCGATTTTGATGCTCATCCCAGCGCCAGTAATTTTCGGGCGTAACCTCGTACAAATCGCTAAAAAAGCGCTCCCGCTCGCGCTGTTCATTAAAAGCGTAAATGTCGTCGTACTTGCCTATGTCCGTCCAGAAGCGGTCTTCCCGAGGTACATTGGGATCAAAGCCGGCATGCTGCCGGGCGTATGTTTTGTACTCTCTTACCAGATGATTAAAGAAAAAGCGATTAGCAAACAAGGCGGACCAGGCGATAATCTCGCTACTTAAAAAAATAGTAAAAAATTTACGATTGCCCAGATAGAATTCCCCTGCGCCCGGCAAAATTAAACTAAGTAAAGCAGCCTTGCCCGGCGATACCTGTTGTTCAGTTGATCCGGCCATTAACTGACTGGCTTTTGAGTTGTTTAAAACCGGAATTGTTGTTTGCTGCGCCAGCAGCACAGAATTAATCACAAATATTAAAATGAACGGCAAAAAAATCTTTTTAAACATAAGCCTTTCCTTTTTACCAGGCTACTCTTAAACCGTAGGTCATCACCGGGGTTGAACGCCATTGGTCGTATTGCAAACGCACGGCCTGACTTAACCGCATGTTGTATTTTTTAACCGTCCAGGCGGCATCAAACGTACTCAGCAGGTGGTTAACCAGCACAAGACTCACCATTGTGGTAGCCATGTCGTAATAGCTGTTGCTGCGATTTCGCATGTCACGATATTTAGAAATAGTAGGAGTCAGTTTGGTTAAATTGTAAGGATTTTCGTAAAAGTAAGGATCCCCCCAGTACGTGCCCACATCATCCCAGCCAATACCAAACTGATGCAGATACTTGTAAATCATTTCGTAGTATTGTTGTGTTTTAGTCAAAGGCAAGGTGTGCGTAAAGCCCAGATCATCCTGCAAACCGTACAATTGACGTTTGACGTCATCGGTTAACTGGTCAAGTACAAAACGTCCCTGATCGTCTGTGTGTCCGGACAACGGGTCGCCGTTCCACTTTCCTTCCTCTACTGCCTTCTGGTACACATGTGACCAGTAAACGGTTTCACTCCAGTGCTGATCGCCAAAACGGCGCATTTTTTCATCCTCTTTGTCGCCTTTGTCATTGTACATGTAGTTGGCCGTCCAGAAGCCAATTTCCAGCGCGGCAAACAAAGCGGCCTTCCAGTACGAACCGGCGTAAAACTCTCCGACGCCGGGGATGGCAGCCGACAAAAAGGCCGCCTTTACACCCGATTTTTTCTTTTCCGTTACCTTAATTTTCTGCTGTACCCGGGCAGGCAAAGGAGAGTGCAACAATACAAATTGTTTATGATTAAAAAAAGTGGGCTGATTTTTCTGAACGTTGGCAAACTTTACCGGCTCTGCAGCCTGTAATCCAAGCAAAAAGCTGAGCATAATCCCAAAGATCAAACTTAATCTTTTCATTTCTAATCCAACTCCTTAAGTTTTAAGTTAAGGTGTAAGGGTGTAAGAGTATAAGGGTATAAGAGGAAAAGGCGATGATTACAGTGAAAAACGATGCATTATTGGGTACCCTTCGATACTAAAGGTCAAGTCTTTCGCTTAACACTTACGCCACCACCCTTAAACCCTTATACCCATAGACCCTTAAACTCTTATACTCTTATACTTTTTTCACCTCTTCTCAGAACAACCGTCGCAGCCTGTGCGCCACACTCTGCAAACGTTCACGCAAATCAAAATCGTACAGAGCGCCAAAATAGAAACGCCACTGTTGCGGGTAGTTTATCAAGCGCTTGCGGCTGCCATCATAGTTCTGAATTTCATCCAGCGGATAAGCCGCCTGAACAAAAAAGCGCGTCGGAAACAACGAATAAGAAAACGTGTTAAGACGCAATTCCACTCCCACATCTTTCTTAAAATTAGCAATGGAAAAGCGTTTGTCAAGGTAATTCCAGGCGTCCCCGTATTCAAAAAAGAATCCCATGTACAGTTTGTCAAAATAGAGATGGGCCAGCAATTTATCAATATTCCGCCATACCGGAAAACGATAAGCCAGAGACAAAATCAGTTTATGGCGCCCTTCAATACTGAAATAGGAATAACCTTTCATGCCGATCAGCCCCCCAGCATACAAATCAAAAAAACTGTCCACTTTTCGATCAATGTAACCAGCATTCACCCGGACTGAAAAAGAATGAGAGTTCCAGAAGGGATTGGTGAAATATTCTTCCCAGTCTACTAAAAATTGATTGTACGTGTAGTTTTTGTATTTCTCGGTAACTCCTAAACCGCTTAAAACAAAATCTTCCAAAAAATCGCTCATTTCCCGGCTGTAGAAAAAGGAAATGTACCGTCCGCCTGAAGGAGCAATGTGTTTGTTCACATCCATTTTAATCATATCAGCAATTGCTTTAAATTCAACAGCATAGCCTTTCAGATAGTTGTAATGGAAAGTGAACGGTTCTTCCCAGCGTTGACGGTACGGATCGTAGGTTGGTTTGGTGTAAATTTTGGCATTGTAACGTCGCCAGACGCCCGCCAGACTAAATTTAATATTAGAACGAAAATAATATTGCATGCCAACCCGTGCCTCTGTGAGATCAAAATTCACATCACGGTCGTATTTTAAAGCATAACCACCGCGAGAAATAGATAGGGTATCTCCAATATTAGCGCTGGTGTTAAAAACTTCAACAAACACACTGGGTTTAAAGATATTCATCTGAAAATAGCCGTACAGGTCGTAATCCATATCTTTGTTGACCGTCGCCCCGCCAATTAAACTGAACTTGTTTAAAATATCATCGGAAACCAGGTAGAAGCCGGGCTTAATGGTGCCGTAATCCAGCATTAAACGTGGCAAAATGTGCACCTTGCCAAAAGTTTGTTTGTAATCATGAATTTGCACATCGTGCGGCAGGCTGTTGTCAAAGTTTTTTTCGGGAATGGTCGCCAGGTAGTTTTTCTGGTAAACAGCCAATTGCGGGTCAATGGCCTTCGGTTGTTCAAGCTGGTAAATATGATAGCCCAGCGAGTCGTAACAGGCGTAAACCAGATTTCCTTCTACATTAACCGCCGGCATCAGCGCGCCGCCGGTTACATTGGTTAAAAGTTCTGTTTGCCCGGTTTGCAAATTTTTACGGTAAATATTGTAAATACCGGTCGGACTTGCGGCATAGTACAGAAACTGTCCGTCCGGGCTGACAAACGGGTAGCGTTCTTCAACCCGACTGTTTAGAATAAATTCCATTTTTTTAGATTCTACTTCGTAGCGGGCAATATCACGCCCGTATTCGATGGCCGTATCAAAGATGATGGTCTGATCGCCCGGCATCCAGCGCGGGTGGTAAATCTGCCGTTCGTTCTCAAAGCGTAACAGTTGTTCAATTTTCCCACCGCGGTACTCCACCTTGCGCCAGTCATTTCCATCATCTTTAGGAAGCACGTTCAGCTCTCCGGTTTCCATGGAAAACCAGACAACACAGTTTATTTTCTGATCAAAATTTTGCGGCAACCAGTAAATATTCAACTGATTTAGTCCATTGGTTTCAGTAACAAAAACTACCTTTTTGCCATCATGACTAAAATCAGGATTGCGGCCGCGCAGGTTTTTGGTCAGCCGGATTTCTTTTTCGGCCTGCACATCGTAAACAAAAAGATCGTTAAAAGCCGAACCATGGCTGTTACGTTTCTGGCGGGCGTAAATTAAATAACGGCCATCCGGCGACCAGCTTAAAGAAGAAGAAATATTTTGACTGATGGTCTTTTTTTCTTTACTCTTGCGGTTGTACAACACCAGACGATTCAGGCTGAAATAATCCTGACCGGCATTGGAAACATAGGCAATCCACTGGCCATCGGGCGAAAAAATGGGGTACAAATTGGCGCTACCTTTAACCTCCAACGCCTGACCTTTTACTTCGTTCTGGCGAATGACTTCAGTACGTTGCAAATAAGTGGTTGTCAGTGAATCTTTCCAATCTTTGTACAATTGTTTAGCTGGAAGACCTGTAGCTTCCTTTAAAGCTCCTTCAAAAGTCCAGTGTTTCCATCGCGAAGAATTCCATGCTATTTTTTCCAGAATGTGTTCCCCAAATCGACGGGCTAAGTAGTTAACAAATGAAAAGCCTAAATTGTAAGCCGATTCATTACCATGACTGCTTTTACCAAACACGGTCATTGAATTGTAGGTCAGTAATTGCTCATGCAAAATACGATCCCGAATAATCATTTCACGATTGGGATCACGGTAGTCGTAACGCGCACCCGGCGCCTGGTGCTGGGCTGTTCCTTCGGCAAACCAGACCGGTAAATTAATAGAGCTCAATGGATAACTGACCAGTACATTGGGAAAACCGCGTACCACATCCTTGCGCCGTTCTTTTTCGTAACCAAATACCTGAAAAAAACCATAGGGGAAAAGCAAGTTGGTTTTAATCATTTTTTGAATGGAAATCATGTGCGTAAACTCGTGGGTTACCACATCGCGCAGCCAGTTTTTGGTGCCGCGCATGATGTAATCTAAATTAGAAGCCCAGATTTCTATTTTGTTGTCAAAAAAGAAGGCGCCGCCGTTGGAGTAATCATCTGTATCTTTAATAATGAAATGAATTTTTTCTTTGGGCCGGTAGTTGTAAAGCCCGGTTACATGTGGATAAATTTCTTCGGCAATTTTACCTACCAGCAAAGCGGTGCGTTGCGTGCCTTGATGGAAATGCACCACAAAATGTTCGGTTTCAAATGTTTTCCAGCGTAATTCGGGATGATTGTAATCGATAAATTGTCCGCTGGATAGATTAATTCCCAAAAGCAATAAGATTAAAGTAAAAAGTTTCCATTTCATTTTTAACATTAAAGACCTTTCCATTGCAGAATGGTTAAGAACAACCCTTCTCTTTAATCTAACTAGAAATCAGTAGCTTTGGGCTTAAGCCAGAGCCATCATCTTTCTGTTCTTTCTCTCTTATTCAGCGCTCACACACAAAGTTTAATGCACCACCATTATTTTAAACAATCTGCGTTGAGTGGCGCCACTCTTCAGTCCTTTGGCCTCTACCTGACATAAATACACGCCAGCCGCCACGTCGCTTACATTCCACACAAACTCATTATCAGTCTGACCTTTGCCTGGCATGTCCACACCCAAAACGCGCTCGCCGGCCAGATCAAAGATGCGAATCATAACATGTGCCGGTTCCGTAAGGTAAAAACGAATTGTGGTTGTATTGCCCTGATTTGGATTGGGGTAATTGAATACCCGGCCAGCCGGCAACAAATCTGTAAACTGTTTAATTGGGGCCGCCCCTTCCAGACTAAGCGCCGCGTTGCCCTGCACATTTTTTTGCGACAAAGGCCAGATTAAATTCGGCGCTCCGTTTAGATCGAGCTGCCACACACAAATCAGTCCCTCCTGATTCAGGGCCAGCAGTTCAACGGGCTGATCATCATCCCAGCCAACCAGGCCCGGACTGAGTGTTAAAGTGCCGCCCAGCGAAAGAGGAAAATCAGGCAACCTCATTCCCCGGGCATCAAAGCCCAATAAGCCGCCTTTATGCGTGCCCACAATTATTTCCGGCAGGCCTTCTCCATCCAAATCGGCAATGATGGGCGTCCCAATCAACTGATCGGGCGTGTCAAAAGTAACCGAAATCGGAAAATTATTAATCAGCGTCCCATTGCTATTGATTGCCCATATTTGCTTCTCTGTATTAAACACAATATCTACCGTGCCATTGCCATCCATGTCCGAAAGGGCAAATCCGCCAACGGGCAAAACGTTTAAATCGTAATGGTATGTATTTCCGTTGATTTTTTCTGTGAAAAAGGTACGTGCCGTCTGATCGGAAAAATCTTTGCGGGCCAGTACCAGAAAATCCGTACCATCGCTGTTTGTTCCCTGCACAACGTAATCCGCTTCCTGTTCCAGCGGCAGGTCAAATTTTTTACTAAAAACAAGCGTCCGGTAACGGCCAAAGCCCTTTTTTCTTTCAATTAATTTTAATTCTGTTCCTTCCAGGCTAAAATGGTAAAGTGAGTCGTTAGCGCAACTGATTAAAATCTGGTTACCGTTAATTACCGGTCTGCTGACCAGCGTATCCGGCGCCTGCCAGATTTGATAGCTAATGGGCGCTGAAGAAGCGGGGGGCACATTGGGATAAATAACCAGAACCTCTGGATAGGTAATGACAATGTTTTCCAGGAAACCGTCCTGATTAAGGTCCATGGCGTTTAAATATTTAATCGGGCCATAATTACCATCGAAACGAATTCCGGGGTAAATTATTGGCTCACTTTGTGAGGGATCAAATACCAGCACCCCCAGCTGGCCATCATCACGGCCAAAATAGAGATGGTTATAACGGTCATATTTGGCCAGCAGCCAGTCAGTAATCAGCGTTTTCTGACCGTTTGTAAACAGACTAAACGGGAAAGGCTTTTCAACTATTTCACGCCCAAAAGAAAAAGACATTACATCGCCTTTATTCTCGCTAAAATCGTAAAGCTTGATGTGGGAATAAGCGTGATTCCAGTTCGAAATTGTAGCCGGACGGGAGTAAGAAGAAAATTCATTTTTGTACAATTCAAAATCTTTTAGGTAATCCGGCCGATCCTTAAACCAGAAATCCGCAAACCAGCCCAGGTCTTTGCCATAGCCGGCATCAAGCAAAGAATAACTCCGACCAATGTCCTGCGAGCCGTCGGCTTCTTCCAGGTCCACTGCCCGCCAGTCGGGATCGTCGTTGATTCTGTTTTGCGCGCCTTTTTCTCGAATCACGCGCTCGTCGATGTGCCAGATTAAAATACCCGAGCCCGGCAGCCCCCAATCGTAATTCTCCACGCTGGTCAGTACGCCGCTGGGACCGATTTCAATACGATTTGCAAAATGCGTCTTCAAAAGTTCCATATAGCTGGGCAAAGTGTCTCGATTGTAAGCCAACTCCTCATACAACGAATCTATGTTTACCATGGGATCGCCGCGACATTCGATCAGATAATACTCATCCTGATTCAACCATACACGGTAAACCGCAGGCAGGCTATCAGCCTCTGCTGAGAACAATCTGGCAATTTGCAAGTCGTCTGCGGGCGCCATCAAATCGACAGGTTTTTCCCAACCTAGCAATACGCGGGAAAAGGCAGAAGGCGGGGCAGGAATCAGCCCATTGGCATTTAGCAAACCGGCGTCCATCAGGCCAAAACGGCCAATGCCGCTTTTTTGTGTGCCGGGACTGAACAAATCGTACAGCCCTAAATAACTGCCAATGTTGGACACCAGAAAACCATTTAGGGCAATCTGGTAGCCTTCCTGATTTTGTGTTTCCGGCAGTAAAATGCCATTAAAAATTTTTGTTTGTCCATTATTCACAGGAACCCCATCAAACGCGGGGCCCAGCGCATTTTGCAAAAACGATTTGCTTAAATATAGTGAAGGAATGTCCTGCGGGGTGGGATCATAGCCTAATTCCACATCCCGGCCTACACCTGCATGAAATACAACCACCAGATCGTATTGCGTAAAATCCACGGCACCGCTTTGATCCGCAGCCTGAATA
>JAGHBR010000412.1 GCA_021160885.1 Caldisericaceae bacterium | reverse complement strand
TCGCACATCCCAAAACGTGCACACATCACCTCCGTATCGAAAGTGGTAACCCACGCGGTGGCTAAAACTCGCAGTCTGGCTGAAAAACGCGGACGTAACGCCGACTGGGCCGAACAGGCCATTACTGAAAGCGCCAATATTACGGAAAAAAAGGCGCTCCAATTACACGTCATCGATTTTATCGCACCTTCGCTTGATTCACTGCTCACGCTGGTAAATGGCCGTAAAGTTGAATTGGATGTTGGTTTTAGTAAAACCCTGCACACTGCCAATGCAGAGGTGATTACGTATGAAATGAGCTGGCGGCAACGCCTACTCGATATCATCAGCAACCCCAATGTAGCTTACATTTTGTTGATGTTAGGCATCTATGGTATTTTGTTTGAACTTTACAATCCGGGTTCTATTTTACCTGGCGTTGTTGGCGGCATTTGTTTGATATTAGGTTTGTACGCCTTACAGACTCTACCTGTAAATTACGCCGGATTTGCTTTAATTATTTTTGCTGTTATTCTTTTTCTGTTGGAGATTAAAATACCAAGTTACGGTTTGTTAACCATAGGCGGAGTTATTTCATTAATTATGGGTAGTGTTATGTTATTTGAAAGTCCTTTACCGTTTTTACGTGTTTCCTGGCAGGTAATCACCTTTGTTGTCATTCTCAGTGTATTGTTTTTTGTTTTTGCCATTGGCATGGCCATTCGTGTACACCGCAAAAAACCGACCACCGGCGATGTGGGATTGATTGGCGAAGTTGGCGAAGTTTTTAAAGCCCTCAATCTTGAAGGTACCGTAAAAGTGCACGGTGAATTCTGGAAGGCTATTAGCGATGAACCCTGTAAAAAAGGGCAAAAGATCAAAGTAATAGATATTGATCGGGACAATTTAGTTTTAAAAGTCAAACCTGTTAAATAAAATTTAAGGAGCTGTCAATGCCACAGTTCATTATTACCCTCGTTGTTTTCTTACTTCTACTGCTCTCCAGTGCCATTCGTATTTTAAAAGAATATGAACGCGGTGTCATTTTTCGTCTTGGCCGCTTGGTAGGCAGTAAAGGCCCGGGGATCATTTTTCTGATTCCCATTGTAGATCGCATGGTAAAAGTCAGTTTAAGAACGGTTGTTATGGATGTGCCTCCCCAGGATGTGATCACTAAAGACAATGTTTCTGTGCAGGTGAATGCGGTGCTTTATTTCAGGGTACTTAATCCGGAAAAGTGTGTAGTAGAAGTAGAAAATTACCTTTTTGCTACTTCCCAGTTAGCCCAAACCACCCTGCGCAGCGTTGTGGGGCAGGTCGAACTTGACGATTTACTAACTGAAAGGGATAAGATTAACGCCCGTTTGCAGGAAATCATCGACCAGCATTCCGATCCGTGGGGCGTAAAGGTTTCTTTAGTAGAAGTTAAACACATCGATTTGCCGGAAGAGATGAAACGGGCCATGGCCAAACAAGCGGAAGCAGAACGTGAACGACGGGCAAAAGTCATCGCCGCAGAAGGTGAGTTTCAGGCTGCTGACAAACTGACCCAGGCTGCTAAGATCATTGATACCAGCCCTTCAGCTTTACAATTGCGCTTTCTGCAAACTCTGATAGAAGTCAGTTCCGAAAAGAACTCCACTACCATTTTCCCTGTGCCTATTGATCTGTTTAAACCATTTATTGAGAAAGGTTTGCTCGACCTGTTGGATAAAACGCCGAAATCGGAGAATAAATAACAATTATTAAACGAATTATTCAATTTTGGAAAGTGAATTAAGTAAATCGTTCGGGAAATTTTACTCATGGTTCGACTAAAGTTGCTAATTTTTCTTGTCTTGTTTTCACTGATGGGCTGCAGTACGCAACGTTTTCTTGTGAACCAGATACAGCCCATTTTAAACAATACAGTAAATGCATTTTTTGAAGAAAGCGATTTGCAAATTGCCGAGCAGGCCCTGGCTTCCAATTTAAAATTAGTGGAAGGCTTATTAAAAAGCGACCCACAGAACAAACAACTATTGTTGATTTTATCTCAGGGTTACGCTGGTTACGCACTGGCCTTTGTAGAAGATACCGATGCCCGGCGGGCCGCTCAATTGTACCTGCGAGCGCGTGATTACGCATTGCGTCTGGCCGCAGTTCAAAACAAGGCCTTTGCAACTTTGCCCAATATACCGGTTACTGATCTGCCACAGAAACTAAACCGCGCCAATAAAAAAGACGTGCCCGCTCTGTTCTGGGCAGGTTTTTCCTGGTCGTCTTACATTAATCTTTCGCTG
The DNA here is from genome assembly GCA_021160885.1 of Caldisericaceae bacterium. GTDB lineage: Bacteria > Calditrichota > Calditrichia > Calditrichales > Calditrichaceae > Caldithrix. The sequence continues at coordinate 5,134 of JAGHBR010000412.1, read as the reverse complement.
GAAGACCCTCAGGCCATCATGGATTTGGCCAGGGTAGAAGCCATCATGAAACGCGTTATGGAATTGGATTCAAGCTATTTTTACGGCGCTTCCTATCTGTTTTTTGGAAGCCTTTACGGACAAAAACCACCTTTATTAGGAGGCAATCCGGAAAAAGCGCGTAGCTATTTCGAAAAAAATATCGAAATGACGAAAGGCAGGTTTTTGCTCAGTTATGTGTACGCCGCCCGTTTTTACGCCGCTAAAACGCTAAATGAACAATTATTTGATGCTTATTTACAAAAAGTATTAAATTCGACCGACGATCTTTTACCAGAAATGCGTTTACTCAATCATGTAGCCAAACAAAAAGCCAGGCGCTTATTAAAGCAAAAGGATGAATTTTTTTAATTATTTTGAGGAAGTGGCCATGTTGGTAAGAATTTTAAAATATTTCTGGATAACGCTGTTTTTAGTTAACATACTGTTTTCACAAAAGGTAACCATCAAGTTTGCAACACTTGCGCCGGATGGCTCTTCCTGGATGAAAATCATGCGGGAATTTTCGACTGAAGTAAAAAAGCAAACCAGTGGTCAGGTCAATTTTAAAATTTACCCGGGCGGTATTCAGGGCGATGAAAAAGATGTCTTACGAAAAATTCGCATCAATCAGTTGCAGGGGGCAGGGTTTACCGGTGTGGGCATGGGCGAAATTTTACCCGAAGTGCGCATTTTAGACACGCCCTTCCTGTTTAAAAATTTTGCAGAGCTCGATTACATCATCAATAAATTCGATTACTATTTTTCTGAAAAATTTCAGAAAAAAGGATTTACCCTGATCGGTTGGGCAGAAGTTGGTAAAGTTTACATTTTTACCTCAAAAAAAGTAGAAAAAGTGGATGATTTTAAAAACATCAAAATGTGGATCTGGGAAGGTGACCCTGTTGCCGAGGCCACTTTTAAGGCCTTTGGACTCAATCCCATTCCGCTTTCGGTAACCGATGTATTAACCAGTTTACAAACCGGTTTGATTGAAGGCGTGTACACTTCGCCTTTGGCTTGTCTGGTGCTGCAATGGTTTACCAAATTAAAATACGTTGTGGATGTACCATTAACCATTTCCAACGGAGCCGTTTTGATTTCTAACCGGGCCTTTAAAAAGCTAAATCCCGAACAACAAAAAATACTAAAAGAATTAGGCTATCAATATTTCAGACGTTTAACTTTAACCAGCCGTCAGGACAATGAAAAATCATTAAAAAATATGCAACAGAACGGGATTCAATTGTTAAAGCTCTCCACTCCGGAGAATCTAAAACATTTTGATCAAATTGGCGAACAGGCCCGGCTTTCGTTAACAGGTAAATTGTACGACGAAACCTTATTGCAGCGAATTGAATCTTCTTTGCAGGAATTTCGTACCTCTGGCAACAAGGATTAGTTGAATACCATCAAGGAGGAACATTTAGATGGATCGCGATAAATTAGTAAGCTACATAAATCGTTTTTTAAAAATCGATGAATTTGATGACCTGGGACCAAATGGCCTTCAGGTTGAAGGGAAAGCAGAAATCAAAAAGATCGTGACCGGCGTAACCGCCTGTGTGGAATTATTTGAGAAAGCGCTGGCTCAGAATGCAGATGCCATCATTGTGCATCATGGCATTATCTGGAACTTTGAACGTCCGATTTACCGGGGAAGCTACAAAAAACGGGTGAAGCTGCTTCTGGAAAATGATTTAAACCTTTTAGCCTATCATTTGCCGCTTGACGCTCATGAAATTGTTGGCAATAATATTCAAATTGCCAAACAATTGGAAATGTTGGACATTGAACCGTTTGGCGATTACAAAGGAATGACAATTGGTTTTTCCGGCGATGTTGAACCAGTTTCCAGCAAAAAGTTTTTTAATCGCATTCGAACATTGATTAATGAAAATGCGCTGATTTTCCCTTTTGGTCCTGAAAAAATCAAATCGGTTGGTATTATTAGCGGAGCTGGGCAGAAAGAAATACAACAGGCAGTATTAAAAGGACTTGATGTTTTTATTACGGGCGAAGTTAGCGAACACATCATGCATTACGCACGCGAAGAAGGCATTCACTTTGTTGCTGCAGGCCATTACGCTACAGAACGCTATGGCATCATTGCTTTGAGCCGTCATTTAAAAAGCAAATTCAATATTGATGTGGAATTTATAGATATTCCCAATCCGGTTTAAAAAGCAAGATTAAAAAACACATGGTCACTGAGTAATTCCAATTTGTAGGGATGTATTGAAATAACGGTACTCAACAATAAAAACAAAATCCACTACGTTTATTGTTCAACACACTTTGTAATGGAGCAAAGCTACTCAGACTAACGTTCTCGGCAGGCCAAAAGGCCTCGGGAATAAGACCAACGCCAATTACTCAACCAGACTTTTAAAATTCTTTGTTAATTTTTTAATAAAAGCTGCATCGGCCGGAGGAAAATTAAATTGAGGAAACTCAGCCACGAAAATCCAACGGAAATCAGCTACTTCTAAAGGTTTTATCTGGCCTTCATCAGAAAGCAAGCGACAATGATAAAAAGAGATCTGGATTTTCTTTTGTGGATATTCAAAATCTTGTTGCCATAACAGACGAAGTATTTCGACTTCAACATTTAATTCTTCTTTAATTTCTCTCTTAAGAGCCTGTTCCGGCCTTTCGTCTTCATCTATTTTCCCGCCGGGAAATTCCCAATAGCCCGACAGATGGCTGTCGGGCGGACGTTGCGTAATTAAGATTCGGTTGTGTTGATTGACAATAACCGCAGCTACAACGTTAATTTTAGGTTTGTCCTTCAAGTCGACTCCGTTGGTAATGGTAGAATTTGATTTGTTCCTTTTACTCTCAGTCTGTAAGGCTGAAGCAGAGCAAACGGAACAAATGCCATAAACTTCAAAAAATTTATTTTACTCTAATTTCACAAAGTTATTTCAATAACTCCGAAACCGACCGCTTTTGATTAATATTGTAAATAACTTCGGCAAAAAGGGGCGCAATAGTCACTTCGTCGTACCAGGGTGTATTCTTAACAAATTGTTCGCCGTGAAAGACAGCATCAGTTCCGATGACTTTGGAAATCACACCTTCTTCGTAAGCTTCACTTAATAAATCAACGGCCTCTCCGTTAAAAAAGGGCAAACTGCAGGCCACAATAATATCTTTGGCGCCTTTTTCCTTTAAAAGTTTAGACGCATTAATGATGGTGCCACCGGTACTGATCATATCGTCTGGAATTAGCACATTTTTGTCTTTTACTTCACCTACCAGCCGCATGCTTTTGATTTTACTTTTTTGAGAATAATCCCGTGCTTTGTCAACAATGGCCAGATCGGCCTGCAGCATCTTGGAATAGTAGCGGGCCCGTTCAGCGCCGCCCACATCCGCAGCGGTGATCACCAGATTTTGCAGTTGATATTTGTTTTTAATGTGTTTGATGATGAAATTAGAAGCGTGTAGATTCTCCAATTTGGCTGTGGTAAAAAAGCCCATGATAGCTTCCGAATGAACGTCAATTGTAATGACACGATTGGCGCCGGAAACTTCAAGGAATTGAGCTATTTGCTTGGCGGTAATACACTCCCTGGTTTTTTTTCGTTCCTGTCTGGAGTAGGGAAACTGAGGAATAACAGCAGTAATCGAATCAGCATCAGATTGGAAGGCTGCATTGATGGCGGTTAATAAGGCCATCAAATTGTCATTAACGGTTTTGTCATTCAGAGGATCGTCAATGCATTGTACAATGTAATGGTCGTCTCCGCGAATATTTTCGTGAATAACGGTTTTTACTTCGCCATTGGAGAAGGTTATTTCTTCCGATTTAATCAATCGTAATGGCAAACTGTGTATTTCATTCTGAAGAATTTCATTTAAATGATTAACAATGCGCTGGGCAAAATTATGCCCGGAATCGCAGGCCATAATACTCATGGCCCCTCGCTCGCCCTTCGTGCGAACAATAGTGGTAGAATCCAATTTGATTCTCCTTATCCTTTATTGGTACACTTTTATTTTTTCTTCAAAATGTTTACTAATTTTTTTAATCAATTGTTTATGAATCAGGCCATTACTGGCCAGGGTGTAATGGGAGTACAAAAAATCCTGGTTGCCCCAAAAATCAGTAACTTTGCCACCCGCTTCTTCTACAATAACCCAACCGGCTGCCTGATCCCAGGGGCTAAGCCCCAATTCCCAGAACCCGTCAAATCGTCCGGCTGCCACGTAAGCCAGGTCAATGGCCGCGGCCCCCATGCGGCGCTTGCCAATGCATTCTTTAAAAATATCCTGAAAGGTAGCCAAATAGGGTTCCAGCAAATGTTTTGCTTTAAAGGGAAATCCGGTGGCAATAAAGCTTTCGTCCAGCCGGGATTTTTTGCTAACGGTAATGGGCCGGCCGTTTAAAAAAGCTCCTTTGCCCCGCTCTGCCCAGAACATTTCATCATGCAGCGGATCATAAATAACTCCAAGTTTGGGTTGACCTTTATGTAACAATCCAATCGAAATGGCAAACACCGGAACTCCCTGTAAATAATTGGTCGTACCATCCAGAGGGTCGATAATCCAAAGATAATCATGATCATGAGCCGAACCGCCTTGTTCTTCGGCCAGAAAAGCATGTTCAGGGAAGGCATCGGCAATGGTTTTTAAAATACTTTTTTCCGATTGTTCATCCACAAAGCTGATAAAATCATTTTTTAACTTGCGCCGGATTTCATTGGCCGGAATTTTTCGGAAATTGTCAAGTAATATTTTACCTGCCGTACGAGCTGCCGTTTGAGCAACTTTGATCATTTTTAACTCCGATTTAATAATTCAATGATTTTTTGGTGTAATTTCCCGTTGGTAACCACCAATCCCCGATTAGCTATTAATTTTTTACCATGATTAAATTGCAGTGGTTTCCCGAACATATCCGTTACCTTGCCGCCGGCTTCCTGAACTATTAAAGCTCCGGCTGCATGATCCCAGATTTTTTCCCGATAATCCGGTTTCGCCGGATTGGGCAAACGCAAATAGACTTCAGCCTCGGCTCTGGCTAAAACTGCGTACTTTACCTGGCTGTCAAAACGAACCGATTGAGCACGTTCGCCAAAATGGGACATTAACTTGCCCTGTAATGAAT
>JAGHBR010000465.1 GCA_021160885.1 Caldisericaceae bacterium | reverse complement strand
GTCATCATCCGCATGTGCTGCAAGGGATTGAAAAATACAAAGACGGTGTTATTGTTTATTCGCTGGGCGATTTTATTTTTGGCGGAAACCGGAGAATTTACAAAGAGAGCGCTGTGTTAAAGGTTAATATTCCTGTACAAAACGTTGCGGCCTGGAATATTGAAATGATACCGGTAGCTGTTAAGTACTGGCAACCATTTGAACTAAGCAACGCTCGAAGAGATACGGTTTTACAAAAATTAAAAAAGTATTCTGATATATTTAAACGTACACCTTTGCATTAACTCGTGTTGCTTTGCACGTTTAAAGCATTAAGTTTCCCTTCAATTTGCCGTCAGGCTAAAAAAACAAGCAGGTTGTAATTTTGAAAAGGTTTAAGTTTTGGTTTAGCGTTTTCTGCTCTTAAAAAGAGCGAAAATTAATCAAAAACAAAAATGATTAACTTGAATTAAACGGTTTATCATGTTAAAATTGATTTTTATTAAAATTGTGTTTAAGTATTTCCGTTAAGCTTTACATGAAATTTTAAAGTTAAAGGAATTTTTAATGGCAATTTCAAAAAAAGATGTTGAATACATTGCTTCCTTGGCTAAATTAAAACTGGAACCGAATGAGGTTCCGGAGTTAACCGAGCAATTGAACAAAATACTAGAATACGTGGACCATTTAAATGAATTAGATACCAGCAACGTTGAGCCATTAGCCCATCCCCTGGAAATGAAAAATGTTTTCCGTGAAGATCAGCCCCAAAAATCTTTGCCGCAAAACGAAGCGTTAAAAAATGCTCCTAAAAAGGCCGGGCCTTATTTTAGTGTGCCGAAGGTGGTTCGCAGATGATTGCTGTTTGTGTCATTCCGGCGCGTTACGGCTCTACACGTTTTCCTGGTAAACCTTTAGCTAAAATTCAGGGTAAGCCGATGATCCAATGGGTTTACCAGCAGGCAAAAACGGCAACGCGTTTCCAGAAAGTACTGGTAGCCACAGATGATCCGCGCATTGAACAGGCCGTTAAAGATTTTGGCGGGGAAGTCTGTTTAACCCCTTCGGAACTACCTTCTGGTACGGATCGTGTGGCGAGGGCCGTTCAGCAACTTGAAGCCGATGTGGTTGTTAATTTACAGGGAGATGAACCATTGGTGGAGCCGGCTTTGTTAGACCAACTGGTTGAGGTGTTCGAAAAAAGACCGGAAGTTTTAGTGGCGACGCCCATAAAAAAAATTTTCAAAATTGAAGATTTACTCAATCCGAATTTAGTGCGAGTGGTTAAAGACAAGCAAAATTTTGCTCTTTACTTTACCAGAAGTGTAATTCCTTATTTGCGGGATGTTCCAAGACAACGGGATTGGCTTCAATATTTTTCATTTTACAAACATGTGGGCATTTACGCCTATCGCAAGAAATTTTTGTTGCAATTAACCCAATTACCGCAAACGGAATTGGAAAAAGCCGAAAAATTAGAACAACTGCGAATTCTGGAGCATGGTTTCAAAATTTACACCATTGAAACCGAGTATGATTCCATTAGTGTGGATACTCCGGGAGAACTGGAGCAATTAAATCAAAAATTAAAAAATCAAACTAAAGGACGATCATGAAAAACAGAAAGTACATTTTTCTTACTGGTGGTGTTGTTTCTTCTTTAGGTAAAGGGATTGCCTGTTCTTCTCTTGGTTTGCTGTTAAAATCCAGAGGTTACAAAGTTACTATTCTCAAACTTGACCCTTACATCAATGTTGATCCGGGAACCATGAGTCCTTACCAGCATGGCGAAGTGTACGTAACTGATGACGGGGCAGAGACAGATTTGGATCTGGGACATTACGAACGCTTTTTAGATGAAAACATGACGCGCGATAATAATGCCACGGCCGGCCAGGTTTATTTTGAGGTGATTCAAAAAGAAAGAAAAGGTGATTATCTGGGCGCAACAGTTCAGGTCATTCCACACATTACCGATGCAATAAATGAGAAAATAATAAACGTGGGTGACAAAACCGATGCCGACATTGTTATTGTTGAAATTGGCGGGACGGTTGGTGATATTGAAAGTCAGCCCTTTTTGGAAGCCATTCGGCAATTCCGCTTAAATGATGAGCGTCATGACACCTTAGTCATTCATTTAACACTGGTGCCTTTTATTTCCGGTGCCAACGAATTAAAAACAAAACCAACGCAGCATTCGGTAATGCGTTTACGTGAAATTGGGTTGCAACCCGATATTTTGTTGTGCCGAACCGATCGCCCTTTACCCGAAAATGTTAAACAAAAAATCGGTCTATTTTGTAACGTGTCTGCTAACGAAGTAATTGACGCACTGGATGTTTCTATTATTTATGAAGTACCGCTACAATACGCCGAGGTCAAATTTGACGAGCTGGTGTTAGAGAAATTGCATCTGGAAAAACCTGAGCTAAACATTGATGACTGGCGGCAAAAAATAGAACGATATCAAAAAGTAAAACGAAAAATAAAAATTGCTGTTTGCGGGAAATATGTAGAATTACAGGATGCTTACAAAAGTATTATCGCTGCTTTTGAGCATGCAGGAATGGAAAACGACGTGCGCGTCGAATTAAAATGGGTGAACAGCGAAAAACTGAACGACAAAAATGTCTCTAAAAAACTGGCCGATATGAGTGGGATTTTGGTTCCCGGCGGATTCGGTGAACGGGGGATTGAAGGAAAATTAGCCGCCATTCGCTATGCCCGTGAAAACAAAATTCCCTTTTTTGGAATTTGTCTTGGCCTGCAATGCGCCGTAATCGAATATGCCCGTAATGTGCTTAGTAAGGCAGATGCCAACAGCACAGAATTCGATCCGAATACCAGCAACCCGGTCATTCACTTAATGGAAACGCAAAAATCCGTTAAGCGCATGGGCGGCACCATGCGCCTTGGTAGTTATCCCTGCAAATTGCGTAGCGGTACCAAAGCCCATAAAGCTTACGGCCAGTTAGAAATTTCAGAACGTCATCGCCACCGTTACGAATTTAACAACAGCTATCGATTGGAATTGGAAGAGGCAGGCATGATTATCAGCGGCCTGTCCCCGGATGGAGACCTGGTAGAAATGATCGAATTGAAAGACCATCCCTGGTTCGTCGGTTGCCAATTCCATCCTGAGTTAAAATCACGAGTTAAACGCGCCCACCCCTTATTCAGGGATTTTGTAGCGGCTGCGCTCCAATTTGCTGATGAACATTAAAGATCGCTCTTTACAAGACGAATATTGTATTTAGCGTCTGCGCCATTTCTGTAATGCAGACGCTTTATTTTATTCATTTTTGTAAAGAGATCAGGTTTATGCAAAACAACGAATTACCCGGGCAAATTATTCTCTTTAAATCCGCAAATCCAGAACAACATGCCATTAAGAATTATTTAAACGAATGGCAGATTAAATTCATTGAGGCCGAATATTTCGCCCAGATTCAAAATCATGATTTTATTAAGCAGTGTTCCTGCGCATTAGCCATTATTGAAGATCAAAAAGGCGTCGAATTTCTGAGATCAATTATGCAATATTTTAGCTGGACGCAAAGAATTATGTTATCTACCAGGCCGGAAGTAAAATTATTGGAAGCGGCAATTAACCGCGCTCATATCAACTATTTCTTACCTTTGCCTGTTTCAAAACAGGTATTACATACTTATTTGATTAAGGCTAATCGACGCTTTAAAAATTTAATTACCCCTTTAAGTAAATTTGAAGCTTTAAGCGATGTGACCATAGATTTGTTGGAAGTTAATCAACGCTTTAAAGATGAAGCTGAAAAAGACGCTTTGACCGGTCTTTTAAACCGCCGTTCATTCGATATTTATTTGGGTAATTTGTGGCAAAGCTCTGTGAAAAAAAAGAAGCATTTTTCTTTAGCTATGCTCGATATTGATTATTTTAAAAAGGTTAATGATCGCTACGGACATCCGGTTGGAGATGAAGTGCTTAAACAATTTGGGCAACTATTACTCAGCAATCAGCGAACCAGCCAGGATTTTGCTTTTCGTGTTGGCGGTGAGGAATTTGCTTTGCTTTCAATCGATTTAACAAAAGAAAATATGGCGCGATATGTCCAGCGTATTTTGAATTTAACAAGAAAATTAACGGTAAGCGCAGGTAATGCCAAAATTCGTTTTACTTTTAGCGCTGGAGTGGCGGATGTAAGCCAGGCTAAAGATGTTCATGATTTAATTAATAAAGCAGATCAGGCGCTTTACAAGGCTAAAAATTCAGGCAGAAACACAATTAAAATTTTTAGCATAAACTCTTAGGCTTTTACCTCTTATCTTTTCGTTTTTTCTGTGCCTGATGCAATTTTTTAACATCTCAAAAGTTGCCTATTGAGTCGGCCTCCATTGAGGATATCGCTTCATCTTTATTGCCCAAGTTTCAGCTGCGGGGCAAAAAAGTGTAAAAAAATAGGCTTCAGCCCCCAATTGCTGATCCAGTATTTTGGGGCTAAAACCCCGATTTTTGTTTTGGACATGTTATTAGCCCAATATCTGAAGATAGTGCTTATTGAGTTCTACACACCAAAGTGGCGCTTTCTTACTTTTAACTCTTCAACTCTTACCCCCTTAATTAAGGTCGAATTTTGACCCATCCTTTAGATTAAAAATTCGAACTTCGAATTTCGAAATACAAAATCTCCGTACAACTTTCCGGACAGAAGGAAATTAAAAAAGGGAAATTTCATTGGTGCACAAAAATAAATCCGATGTTGAGTTTTTTCATCGACACAGTTAATGCACTTCACAGTTGAGATGCCCTCAATCTTTAAACTCGTAAACTTTTAACTTTATTCAAGTTGTGACCTATCCCGATCTCGGCTTGCGTCTCGGCCACCCTTCCCTGCCAGCAGGGAAGGAAATAACCCAAGTTTTAAGATCAATTCTTGCAAACCAGCAAAGCGGTTCTCCCTTCACTTTGACAAAGGGAAGGGAGTTAGAGGGATGGGGTTTAAACCACTCCAAACAAACATTATTTTGTTCTATCATAAAAAATTCGAAACTCGAATTTCGAAATACAAAATATCTT
>JAGHBR010000389.1 GCA_021160885.1 Caldisericaceae bacterium | reverse complement strand
GCTCTCAGTTTCATGATGAAATTTTTCTGGAAAACAAGAAAATTAAACACAATCGAAACAACGCCGGGGGCATTGAAGGGGGGATGAGCAATGGGGAAGAAATTGTAGCTCAAATTTTTATGAAGCCCATTCCAACCTTAATGAAACCGTTGCATTCTGTGGATTTAAAGACAAAGCAAGCTTTTATGGCGCATAAAGAACGCAGCGACGTAACCGCTGTCCCGGCCTGTTCCGTTGTGGCAGAGGCGGTTACAGCCCATATCATTGCCGATGCCTTTTGCGAAAAATTTGGTAACGATACGGTTATCGATATGGAAATCGCTTATCAGAATTATTTAAAGAGAATTCAAATTTAGGGAGAGGCTATGAGAAAGGTAATCATTGAATATTGCGTGATTTGAAACTACTACGACCGGGCCGCCAGTTTGGCGAGCAAGATTAAAGAACACCTGGATGTGGAAGTTGAGCTGCAAAAAAGTAGCGGCGGACGATTTGAAATATTTTTAGACGGTAAACAGATTTTTTCCAAAATTGCCACCATGCGTTTTCCGGAGCCGGGAGAAATCGTTAAACTTTTGTCTGAAAATCTTTGAAAAAATCTAGGATTTTGCAAAACGAACACATAAAAATAGATGGTAATTTACACTGTCACAACTTAAAGACAGATTTGATTCGAGGAACATTCAATGGCTATTACATTTGATGAGGAAAAAATTATTCAATATGTTAGCTTTACGATCTATCAGCGGGGAAAACGATATTTTAAACAGAATCGTGTAAAAATATTACGATTTGAGGAAGACTTTATTCATGCGCAAGTCTATGGCAGCACACTTTATGATGTAGAGTTTCAAATAAGAAATTCAATAGTCATGCCAGAATGTTCCTGTCCTTATTTTCAACAGGGTTTCGGCATTTGTAAGCATGTTGTAGCTGTCTGGCTGGAAGCGAATAGATATTCTGAGGAAAAAATCCAGGTCAGCCAGAATTCATGGAAAAAGCTTCTGCAATCAGATGTTGGAAAATCTACAAAAAAATCGGTAAGAAAAGAAAAAAAGTTGGTCTTTGAACTTCAAACATCATACTATGGTTGGGATATTGTTGCTAAAGCCCTGTACATCAAAAAAGATGGCACTTTGGGCAGGGAAATGTCTGTTTCCGCATCGGATTTTGAAAATGGTAATATCGTTGCCTCAGAGAAGGAGCAGGTAGCTGCTAATTTCTTTTTGAAAGAACAGAATAGCTATTATTATGACAGGACATATCGTTCTAAGGGCGCAAAACTGGGCTATCTTTTTGATCTCTTAAAAGAGAGTGAAATTTATAATAAAACCGGCGATCCAATAAAATTTTATCCCAATCTATTATCGGTAAAAGTGGTTTTAAAAGAAAAGAAAAAAGATTATGATTTATCGCTTCATCTAACAGACTCTGAAAAAGGCAAAACATTCCAATTGGATGATTCCTTCTATTTGTTAACTTCTGGTAAGGTTTTTTTGCACAGAAAGGGATTACTTTACGAATTAAAAGAACATTTGAGCAAAGATATTCTTTTGCCATTTACGGAAAACCGGCAGCCTTTACAAATTCCGCAAAAAGAGATGACAGAATTTGTCGAATATGCTCTGACTCAACTACTACCACAAAATATCCCCGTTGAATGGCCGGCTTCGTTTGATTTTCAGATTTTAGACCAACTGGTGAAAAAAACACTCATTTTACGAGAAGTTGAAGGAGAACTGTATTTTGATCTTCAGTTCGAATATTCCGCTGAGCAGGAAAACGCTCCGCTTTTGCAGGTAGACGGACTTCCTTTTAAACCAGTAAAAATTATACAGGGGGCTAAGAAAAATTACGTGATTCAACGCCAGCAAAAGGTGGAAGAAGCACAGATTAATTTTTTACTGGCAAATCGTTTAAAAATTACGGAAGACGGGCTGGCCTTTACTTTGAAATACAAAGTTAATCCTTTTGACTGGCTGTTTAACAGTTTACCGGAAATAGCAAAACACGGCTTTGAAGTTTTAGGCGAAGAGAATTTAGAGAAATTAAAAGTTAAAAGAGTAGCGCCCAAAATAATCTCAAAAGTAACTTCGGATTTAGATTGGTTCGATTTAAATGTGGAACTGGATTTTGATGGCTTGCGAGTTTCATATTTTGAAATCAGCAAAGCCTTAAAAAGTAAGAAAAAATACATCCAGCTAACAGATGGCAGCGCCGTTCGGTTAGATGAAAAAACCCTTAAAAAATTAGGTTTGATTAGCCATTTTGCCCAAAAAGTGCATGGTAAAGATGAATTACGCCTTTCCAAAACGCAAGCCCTTATTCTGGACGAAATTTTAAAAAGTTCATCCTCAGCAAAGAGCGACAAGGCATTTAAACAGCAGTTAAAAAAATTCAAATCATTCGAAAAGATTGAGCCGGTGGCCCTTCCAGAGAACTTTAAAGGCCAGCTTCGCCCCTATCAAAAAGCGGGCCTGGATTGGCTGTGTTTTTTAAATCAGTTTGGTTTTGGCGGTTGCTTAGCTGATGATATGGGCCTGGGGAAAACAATTCAGGCTTTGGCGCTTTTACAACGGGAAAAAGAAAAGGCCAAAACACCATTACTTAATCTGGTAGTGGCGCCGACTTCGGTGTTGTCTAACTGGCAATTAGAAGCCCAACGCTTTACGCCAGATTTAAAAGTATTAATCCATTACGGCAATGAAAGGTCTAAAGAGCCAGCACATTTTGAATCTTATGATCTTGTCGTCACTTCTTACGCTTTGTTACGACGCGATTATGAAATATTCCGGGAAATTCAGTTTCATTATGTGATTCTGGATGAATCGCAAAAAATAAAGAATCCGCATTCGCAATCGGCACAGGTAGCAAGAATGCTCAAAGCCAGGCATCGATTGGTAATGACCGGAACGCCCATTGAGAACAATTTGAGTGAATTATGGTCCCAATTCCAATTCCTGAATCCTGGCATGTTAGGCAGTCTAAAATCATTTACACAATTTTACGGCACGGCCATTGAAAAGCATGGAGACAAAGAAAAAGCGGAGCAATTAAAACGGATTATTTTCCCCTTCATTTTGCGACGCACAAAAGAACAGGTAGCCAAAGAGCTACCGCCCAAAACCGAGAATGTTCTCTATTGTGAAATGGAGGAGCAACAAGCCAATCTCTATCAAAAGTGGCGAGATTACTATCGCGCTTTAATACTGAAACAAATCGATGAGCAGGGTATGAACCGCTCCAAAATGAAAGTTTTAGAAGGATTAACCCGCTTGCGCCAGATTAGCATTAATCCGGCCATGGTTGAAAAAAATTATAAAAAGGATTCCGGTAAATTTGAAGCCCTGTGGAATATTCTGGAAGATGTGTTTTCTGAAGGACACAAAGTTTTACTCTTTTCGCAGTTTGTTAAGGCTTTAACTTTAGTCAGAGAAAAACTGGACAACAAAAAGCTGAAATATGCTTATTTGGATGGCAGTACTAAAAATCGGCAGCAAATTATTGATCAATTCCAGACACAGGATGACTTGAAAATTTTTCTAATTTCGCTGAAAGCCGGCGGTTTGGGTTTGAATTTAACCGCGGCTGATTATGTGATTCATCTCGATCCCTGGTGGAATCCTGCCGTGGAAAGTCAGGCTACAGACCGGGCTTACCGTATTGGTCAGTACAAGAATGTTTTTGTGTACAAGTTGATTACCAAAGACAGCGTGGAAGAAAAAATTCTGGCCTTGCAGGGGCGCAAGAAAAAATTAGCTGATGAGCTCATTTC
>JAGHBR010000359.1 GCA_021160885.1 Caldisericaceae bacterium | reverse complement strand
GTTTGCATTTAACTGTGGAATTGCCATCAACTTTGGAAGGATATACAGGTATATTGCCCAAAATGGGTTTACAGATGGGATCGATCCGTTAACACCTGCTGCTTTAAGAGATATTATGTTAATAACAATACGTTTATTGCAAAAATCAGTAATTATTGTGTGTAATTTTTTCGTTCGTTGGTTTTGTCTGGTATATTTTTATCCGAAGGGTGTTCTCAGGGTAAATATGCCAGCAATACAAACTTTAAATTTAATACGTTTTTAGACTGAACTCATATTATAAAAACAAATTCAGCAGCCAGCCCGGGATAACCGGCAATCCGGTTTATGCAGCAGAGGTGGAACAGATTGACCGGTGTGTTGGCCGCGTAATAAACAAGCTTAAAGAACTGAGATTGGATGAAAACACCATAGTCATTTTTACGTCAGATAACGGTGGATTATCATCGGTTACAACCAATGCACCTTTGCGGGCCGGTAAAGGAAGCTTTTACGAAGGTGGAATCCGGGTACCGTTTTGTATCAAATGGCCAGGGGTAATCCAACCCGGGTCTGAAACCGACGTACCCGTTACAGGTGTCGACTTTATGCCCACCTTTGCTGAAATTGCTTCGGCAGAACTTCCAAAAAGCCAGCCGGTTGATGGTGATTCATTTATCCCTTTACTAAAAGGAGAACCTTTTAACCACGAACGCTCTCTTTTTTTCCATTTCCCGTTATACCTCGGTGGTAGCGTACCAGTGTTGCCTTCTTTTGACGGAGAAAAAAATTACTGGCGCGCAGTGCCTTCGTCGGTTATTATGTCGGGTGACTGGAAAATGATTTATTACTATGAATACGAGCGATATGAATTTTTCAATATGAAAAGGGATATAGGTGAGCAAAACGATTTGTCTGCAGATGAGACGGAAATTGCAATTAAATTGCTGGACAAACTGAAGAAATGGACAGAAGAAGTAAATGCTCCGATTCCTCATGTTTTGAATGAATAACAAATATTCACAGAAATAAAAGTTGAAAGGACAAGCTATTTTAGGAAAGGACATTTTTGTGCAAGGTTTGATTCCTTGTCCTGCAACTTCAATACCCGGCCTGCTGCACTTTGGGCATTTTCTGCGACCTTTTTTTTGGTCCTGCAGCGTTTTTGGTTATTTCTGCAGCATTATTACCCTTCCTGCAGCATTATTTTGTAATCCTGCGGCGCAGGAAAGCATAAAATCCATGCAGGGAGGGTAAAAAACAAGCAGGGCGCCCCGCATGTCCGCAGGACGCCCCAACCGGATGCAGGACGTAAGTATTAAGCCACATCATCCTGATTGCTGCTTTGTTTTCGGTGTAGTTTTCTCCAATACTCGCTGGAATAGCCTTTCAGCCGGTTTTTATTGTTTCGGAATACATACTTCCCGGCTTCACGAATTTCATCCACCAGTGCTTTCATGTACGTGTAGGCCTTGTCGCGGATGATTTTCGATTCGTTGGGATCGGCTTTGTCGCCGTTCGCTTCGGCCAGCAGATCGGCCAGTTCATCGGCAAGGGTAGCCGCCCGGTCGAGTTGCGTGAGGTCGAACCCAATAGCAGTTAACGGTTCGGGATTTTCGCGGCCTAAAACGGCAATGTCGTTCAAATCCTGAATCATGTCGGCATGTCCGCTGCCATCGGTAATGGCGCTCACGCGGCTTAACAGTGCATCATCTTTACGGTAAGCAAAACGAAGAGAAGCGAGCAGGTCGTTTCGGAAATCATAGGCTTCGGGCGCCTGTTCGGCCCATTCTTTCTGTGCTTCTTGTTGCGAACGGTAGTCTTTGTTCCAAATGGATTGTGCCTCGCGGCAGGCACCCGCACGCACGGGCAGGTCGTTAATCATGTCGGTGGTAATTCCAACCACTGCTAATGTAACAGCATCGTCCAAACTCCAGTGATGGAGGTTTTCGGCTTCCTGTAGCGCCACATCCACAGGGATATCAGGCTCCCGGGTTTCTTCGTCAGGAATCGCCTGAATGTCGGATAACCTGGCATTGTAATCATCAATGTTTCCCATAAATTACTATTTTTGAAATGTTAATAATGTGCCCTTTAAAAAGGGCGTTAGTTATCTCAGCCGGCGGTTCCTGCCCTGTGAAATAGTGCCAAACGGATTTCACAGGAAAAAGCGGAACCTGCCGGTTTTTTTTTGGTTCAGTAAAAATTTGGATGGTAAAAGGATCAATTGTCCTGAAAAAATGCGGGCAACAGGTGATTTGCCGGTAAAAACCGACAGGGACTGTTGATTTTTGGGAGGGTACAATCATCTTTTTCTATTTTTTGGGTCGATAAACATCAACCGGGGTTTTAAAATCTTTGGCAAATTAGAAATTATGCACCTAATATGCAAGATGTTATAGAGCATGTTATTAAAAAAGTAGCCTGGTTTTCCGCTTTCCCTATCTGGGTGTACGACAAATTCCACGTTTTTTAAAAATTGGGTTATAAACTGATAATTAATATCACCAATAAAAAACGAATCAATTATGGACGGTTTAAAAAGATGGGGCTACTCATAGGCTCCGGGCCAATTGAATCGGCCCAACGCAATGTTGTCCAGAAAAGGATGAAACAATCAGGTCAACGCTGGACAATCAAGGGGGCACAACAAATAGTTAATCTCAGGGTATGCCATCAAAGTAATAAATGGGAATATGTAACTAAAATTATAAAAAATGCAGCTTAAATGGAATTTGTCGTACACCCGAATGAAAT
>JAGHBR010000488.1 GCA_021160885.1 Caldisericaceae bacterium | reverse complement strand
TTGGAAAAACGATTGATTCCGGTGAGGATGGTGGCCGTTTGTCCGATTTCATTTAATTTAAGATCGGTGATCATGCCTTTTTCCGGAAGAAAATGATATTCCCAGAGCAGATTACCGTTTTCAAGATTTATCTGGCGTGCCGTGAAACGATCGGCAATTAAGGCCAGTTTTGACTGAGAATCAAAATCGGCGTGTTTAAACAGGAAAGGGAACGACTTTAAAATCGCACCATCAGCTTGCAGCAGCAATGTTTTTTTGACGATGTCTTTAAACAAGTAGGAACTGTAAACGCTGACCAACAGACTTTTGCCATCAGGAGAAAAGGCAAGGTTGGCTGGTGCGGCCTCCGGCAGGGCCTTTTGCCAGAGTTTGTTGCCTTTAAAATCAAATAAAAACAGATGTGGTTCGCCCGATGGCACGGGCACATTGGAATCTAACGGTGCGCTGCCTTTTTTACTGGCCAGTACGGCAACTTTTCCTGACCGGGCGTTACCGGCGGCCACCAACAAAACGCGTTCCAGGTCGTAGCCGGCGTCATCGAACAGACGTATTTGGCGTGTTAAGTTGCCAGAGGGTGCATAAAAGTTTAGCTGACCAATGGCCGACTCGCTTAAAATCAATCCGCCATTGTCCAGAAGCGTAACTTGCGGAATGGATTCCGGTTCTAAAAGCGGATATGAAATTTCACTTAAAAGGGTTACTGAATCGCTGTACACTTTTACGACTAATTGCGCAGTTTTTTGTTCTTTGCCGGGAGGGAACAGTTGGCTTAAGAAAAAACGCTGACCTTGTAAAGATGTATTTATCTGGTAAAAGTGAGGCGGTAAATTCAGCTCAGTTGTGCCGCTTACATCGGTGAGCAATAATTTGTTTTCACTTAAAGTGAAATAAAGTAGAGGCGCGTCAGAAGTTGAGGCTGGAAATATCCATTGCCGTACCTCCTGCTGCAAATGTGTGACAATCTGCGCCTTTTTTGACGATTCTTCATTGCGCGATTGAAATCCGAAAAACAATAATAGTAAAATAAAAAAGATGAAAAGACGTTTGCTTAACATAGGGATGTTCCCCTCTGGTTTATGACTGAAAATTTTGCTTTTGCCATTGTTTGACATGTGCTTCATTTTTTCTCAAAGTTTACGGCCATTGCTCCAGGTTTACAGATGTTCCATAAAGTAATCGGTAATTTTCTGGTACAAATGCACGCGGTCCATGCCGAACATATTGTGTTCGTCGCCCGGGTAAACAAAGTAATCCACCTGTTTTTGCAGGTCAATGGCCTTACGCAGGTAGAGCAGGCTGTTTTGCCAGACAACCACCGGATCGACCGTACCGTGAATGATCAACAACTGACCGTCAAGATTTTTAACGTAGTTGAGAAGGCTGGCGGTTTCGTAACCATCGGGATTACTTTGTGGCGTGTCCATGTAACGTTCGCCGTACATCACCTCGTAGTAGTGCCAGTCAATCACCGGGCCGCCAGCCACGCCTACTTTGAACACCCCTGGCTGGCGCGTCATCAGCGAAATGGTCATAAAACCACCGTAGCTCCAGCCATGAACCCCAATGCGTGTGCTGTCTACAAAAGGTTGAGCTTTTAGATAGTTAACACCGACCATTTGATCCCGCACCTCAATGGTACCAAGTCGGCGATGGATGATTTGTTCAAATTCAAGGCCGCGGTTGTTGGTGCCACGATTGTCCATGGTAAACAGGATGTAACCGCGTTGTGCCATGTAGTAAAACCACCAGCTCCAGCCGCGCAAAAAGCTGTTGGTTACCATTTGTCCGTGCGGCCCGCCGTAAACATAAACAATTACCGGATATTTCTTTTGCGGATCAAAGTCCGGGGGCAGAATCAAACGACCGTTCAGTGGCGTGCCGTCATCAGCTTTTAGTTTAACCAGCTTTACGTCACCAATCTTAAATTCCTGCAAAGGATTATCCGCATTGAGAAGAAGTTTTAACTGCTTACCTTTGGCGTTAAGCAATGTAATTCTATTAGGCGTTTTGAGATTTGTAAAGCGATCGATAAAAAATTTACCCTTTTTCTGAAATTGTACATGGTGTACACCAGACCCTTTGGTTAATTGTGTTAGTTTTCCATTTTTTAAAGAAACTTTAAACGCCTGCCGATCAAGCCCTTCATTAGACGAGGCAATAAAAAAGGCGTGCTGGCCATTTTCATCAAAACCTAAAAAACGGGTAACATCCCAGCGTGAAGGCGTCAGTTTACGCAATAGTTTGCCGTCTCTGCGGTACAGGTAGAGGTCATTGTAGCCATTGCGTTTGGAAAACCAGACAAAACGTGTAGGATCATCGTTCACAAAAAGCAAACCATGCTCGGGTTCTACCCATTGTTCATCGCGCTCTTCAAACAGAGTTTTTACGGGCTGACCGTTAACAGGATTGTACTGAACCAGGCGCAGATGATTTTGATCGCGATTTAATTCAGCCAGATAGATGTACTTTTCGTCAGGACTCCAGCTTACGCTGCATTTGTAGTGATCTTTGGGTTCGCCCGTTTGCAAAAACGTAATGGAAGATGATTTCAGGTGGTAAATGCCTACTGTGACCTGTTCGCTGGTCATGCCGGTGAATGGATAGCGGATGTTGCGCAGTTTGGCCGGTCTGGAATCGATATCGACCAGGGGATATTGGGTAACCATGCGTTGGTCTAAACGGTAAAAGGCCAGGTAATTTCCATTCGGCGACCAGAAAATGCCCTTGCGAATGCCGAACTCCTGGCGGTGGACATAATTGTCTCCGTTTAAGATGCCGTCTTCTGTGTCAAACGTGATTTGCACCTCCTGATCGGGCTTCAAGGAGAGGAACAAATTTTGTCCTTTGGTGTAGGCCACGTAATTGAGTTTTGCATGCCATTCCACATTTTTGGCTTCTTTGGGAATGCGATTTACCAGCTGGATTTGGGACTTGCCCAAATCGCAAACAAAAAACTCATTCCCTTTGCGAAAGCGGAAAGTTTGATCGTTAAGCCATTGAATGGAGGGGAATCGTTTCGCAGGAGAGAAACCTTCCTTTTTTAATAAAGCATTCAGGGAGTCCAGGGAAAGCAGCATCTGTTTTGTCAGGTCATTGGCATTAACACGTAACAATCCAAACTGGCAGTCTAAAGAATCGACGTAGCAAAAGTTTTCCGTGTT
>JAGHBR010000059.1 GCA_021160885.1 Caldisericaceae bacterium | reverse complement strand
GTACACTTTTGATTTGTAAATGACAAAGGCAATTTGAACCCTTGACAGCTTGGGGGGTGATATACTTAAAACAAGATTTTGGAAAAACTAAACTATTACCATTTACTAATGAAATCAAAAGAGCTCGGATAATAAGTAAATTCCGATAAGAGGACCGCTAATGAAAAAAAAATATATGCTCGGCGTAGATATTGGTTCTGGGGGCTGTAAAGTTACTATTGTCGATCATACCGGAAAGGTATTGGTTGCCGCGCACAACGAATATCCGACCGATTACCCGCATCCGAATTGGGTCCAGCAAGACCCGGAACAATGGTATCAAACTCTACAGCGAACGTTAAGAGAGGGGCTCGAGAAAGGTCGGGTTGATCCCGGCTGTTTTGTTTCTATTGCTGTTGGTGGGGCGACCCACACACTGGTATTGTTGGGGCCAAAAAATGAAGTGTTGCGACCGGCAATTTTATGGCGGGACAAACGAACGATCAAACAGGTCGAACGGTTGCGCGCGTTGCATGACAAAGATATTTTCAACGAAACCCTCCATCAGGTCAATGTCAACTGGACACTTCCTTACTTGGTCTGGATCAGAGAAAATGAGCCGGAAGTTTGGCAAAAAGCCAGAACGGTTCTGATGCCCAAGGATTATATCCGTTTTCGGCTCACCGGCGAACTAGCTACCGATTGGATGGATGCTCACGGGACCCTCTTATTTAATGTGTTGAAAAGAAAGTGGTCAAAGATCGTTTGCGATATCGCCCAAATTCCCTTAAACTTGCTTCCGCCGGTATTTCCGCCCGAAAAGATTATTGGACCGCTTTCAAAAGCTGCTGCAATGGAACTGGGATTGATCCAGGGAACCCCGGTCGTTGTGGGCACGACAGACCAGGCGGCTGAAGCGTTTGGCGCCGGAGCCATCGAATCGGGCCAGGGGATCATCAAACTGGCGACTGCCGGAAATGTAGCCGTTGTAACAGATCGTCCCTATCCGGTACCGCCGAGAATCTATGCCTATTACCATATTCTACCTAAAAAATGGTATACACTTGCCGGCACCATTTCATGCGCTGTCTGTTATCGATGGTTACGGGATGCCTTGTGCATCAGTGAAATGCGCAACTCCCGGTCTTCTGGCCTCAATGCTTTCGAGCTGATGGACCGTCTGGCCGAGCAATCGCCGCTGGGCTGTGAGGGGCTGATCTTCCATCCTCACCTTCAGGGTGCTATCTGGGATCCTTATCTGAAAGCGGACTTTATCGGGATTAGTTCCAGGCATTACAAGTCGCATTTTGTGCGGTCTGTTTTGGAGGGAGTTGCATTTTCTCTTTTTAACTGTGTCCTGCAAATCGAAAAGCAAAATGTTAAAATTGACGATTTCCGGATTATCGGCGGTGGTGCCGCCAGTCCCTTGTGGCGGCAGATCGTTTGTGATGTTGTGGGAAAACCAATGATTCGGCCTCAAATCGATGATTCCTCTTTCGGTACCGCCTTGGTGGGCGGTTTGGGGGTCGGTCTGTTTCGCAGCGTAAAACAGGCCGTGCGCACTTGCGTTCACTATACCGATCTTATTCGGCCCAACCTTGTAAATCATGAAAAATATCTGCGATTATTCGAGGTCTATGAAAAGTTCGACCAAGATATGAAAAATGCATATAGGATGCTACATCAGGGGCTTAAAGAAGGCGAATCCTAACTGTATAGAATTTAAAAGAATTTTGATTATCAGCGCTTGTTTCGTGAAAATTACTTATTTTTATGTATATTGTTTGCCAGTAATGTCCGCTTAAGAATTAGACAAATTCAACTGGATATGCCCACTAGTAATTTTATTTCTCTAATTATCTGGTGTGAGTGCCTGTAAAATGGGCATTTTCTCAAAAAGAAATATGCTTAAAATTTATAAAATAGTGTAGAGAGTTAAATCAATTTTCAGCTGTTTTTTCACAATGGCAACCAGAAGATATATGAATACTGCAATCCAGATTTGAGTCTTAACTGCATTCCCTGATATCCCATAGACATTTTCTTGGTCTGTTGTTTAACCTTTTTTCAATAAATTTCAGTTGTTGCTTAGTGATAGTACTAAAATCCGTGCCTTTATGTAATTAGTATCTGATCAAACTGTTGGTATTTTTATTAGTGCCTCGTTTCCAAGAGCGCTAGGGACGGGCAAATTAGTATTTTACATCTGTTTTACGAGTGATTGGCTGATGACCGGCATTTTCCGTGTCATTGTCAAGAGTTAAAGTTAACCTGGCTTTTGGCGGCTGATCTTTAGATGTCGGATAACAGCCCTGGCGGTATAATGGGTGGTCTTTTACCGTAATTTGGTTAAGCACAACGATCGACTTTTACCCTCGACTAAGGAGTTTAAGGCCACTTTACTTTTTCTGGAGACTAAGATGTCTGTTTCCCAATGGCCAAACTGTTTTTTGGCCTCTACCTACTACTTTTCTGAAAGGTTGCGAAAACTAAAAAACAATATTCTTAAAATATTATAGGGCAAAAGGTAGGTGTAGGTGAAATTAAATTCAGATTAACAAAATATTTGTTTAAAATAGAGATGAGGGTTTCAAAAAACTTTAGAAGGTTAAAAAAATTTACCTCTAATCCCCTAAAAAATCGATAAAATGAGTATAAATTAATCGATAACCTTTCTAAAACCTATCTAATAAGGGTTTTTAGGGTGGAGGTGAAGAACAAATAGAGGTACTTTAAAAGCTTGCAAAACAAGGGTTTCAGAGTTTTCTGAAAGGAACAAAAAAATTTAAGGAGGAATATTATGAGTTTAGGTTTATTAGCTTTGTTAGCTATAATCCCTATTGTAACAGTATTTGTATTAATGGTTGGATATAGATGGGCTGCAACTAAAGCGATGCCGATAGCGTGGATTGCTGCTATTATAATTGCAGTAACAGCTTGGAAAATGCCCTTTAGGTGGATAATGGGAGCAATAGGTGCAGGAGCAGTCAATACGTTGTCTATATTAACT
>JAGHBR010000268.1 GCA_021160885.1 Caldisericaceae bacterium | reverse complement strand
GTGTTTGAATTGGGGGTTGGTGTTCGCCCATATCTTACCTCGCCTGAGGCAAATACACAATTCTTCTTGTTCGGCATGGGCACATATAATATTTTGAAGACGGAGGCCACGGTATCATATATGGGATTTAGCAGTAAAAGTACAGACGATGAAAAAAAATTCGGCATTGCTGGTGGAGCTGGATTAGAAATGCCCATGACTGAAACGTTGAATTTAATTCTTCAGGGTGTGTACAGGATGATTTTTACTGAGGATGAAAGTACAACATTTCTGGGCGTGACGGCAGGCGTCGTATTTTAAATCTGAGAAAAATCTAATTATGTTAAGATTTCTTCAGGTGCATAACCTGAAGAAATCTTTTTTGAAAACTTTCATTTATTAATGAAATCCCTTACTGGTCCATAACCATTAAGAATGCAAAAGGCTAATTGATTTTTAAAATTGTTTTTATTTTAATTGAAGAGGTAGAATAACATGCGTAAGTCCTGCATTGTGTTAACGCTTCTACTAAGTTTTTCGATTTTATTAGCTCAAAAAAATAGACCGGTTTGGATTGAAAACCGGCCGCTATTAAACGGTTATTACATTGGCATTGGTTTTGCCTCTAAACAGGCCAATCCTACGGACTATCATAAGGTAGCCATGGACAATGCCCTGAGTAATCTGGCTTCTGAAATCCAGATCAACATTAACAGCCAGACCGTGCAACAGGTCATGGAAAAAGCCGGAATTCTTCAAGATGAATTCAAATCCTACGTGCAATCATCCACCAAAGCAGAGTTAGAAGGCTATGAACTGGTTGACAAGTGGGAAAACGACAATGAATATTGGGTTTACTACCGACTTTCAAAAGAAAAATATGCGTCCATCAAGAATGCCAAATTAAATAAAGCCAAATCGCTTTCGATTGATATGTTAAACAGGGCCAGAAAGGCTGAGCAAAATGGGCAATTGGACAAGGCTTTTTTGTTTTATTTACAGGCTTTACCACCAATAGAAAAATATCTGGGAGAAACTTTAGAGGCTACCATCAACGGTCAGCGAGTATTCTTGTTTAATGAAATTTATTCCTCTTTACAACGCATTTTAAGTGAAATAAAATTAGAAGCCATCAATCCGGATTTAAAAGGGAAGCTGGGACAACCAATTGCAGAACCTTTGACACTTAAAGCCACAAAACAAGGTTTGCCGGTTCAAAACCTGCCCATTTATTTTGAATTTATCAGAGGGGCCGGCGATTTGATTAAAGAGGCCTTTACCGATGCCCAGGGGATGGCCCAAACGCGTGTATTGCGCATTAATTCTACAGATAATTTGCAAATTGTCAGCGCAACGCTGGCTCTGGAAAAGTCAATTGGACAGGAAAATGATTCGCCTATTTTGAAAGGCATTCTGGGCACTTTGGTTCGCCCTTCGGCTCGATTTATGATTAAAGTAAGCGGCTTGACGGCTTACATTGAAAGTCAGGAAGTTAATCTTGGCCAACCGGTAGAAATCAAACAACTGGAACCTGCGCTTAAAAATATTTTAAGCAACAATGGATTCACATTTAGTGATTCACCGGCTAATGTTGATTTTATTATCAAGATCAAAGCCACAGCTCGAAAAGGAGCTGAGGTTTATGGTCTGTTTTCCTCGTTTGTCAATCTGACTTTTTCGGTGATCGACGTGCGTAGTGGACAGGAAATCTACAAGGATGCCTTAGAAGATGTGAAGGGAATTGATTTAAATTATGAAAAAGCCGGTTTTAAAGCTTTAAGCAATGCTGCCAAAGAAATTAATCAAAAGTTGATTCCTAATTTCTTACAGAAAATTCAGAAGAATTAAAACAGGGGGGTACCATTTTAAATAACAGGGTAACCCCCTTTAATTCAGGATTTAAAAAGTCTTTCGTGCTTTAAAAGCCATTCTTTGCGCCATAAACCAGCGCTAAAACCGCCTAATTGCCCATCCGCCGCAATCACCCGATGACAGGGAATGATGATTGGAATGGGGTTTTTCCCATTGGCCAAGCCTACCGCACGCACGGCGCGGGGATTGTTAATCATTTCTGCAATCTGTTTGTAGCTCATGGTCGTTCCAAATGGAATTTTTTGTAAAGCCTGCCAGACCCGCTTCTGAAAGTCAGTACCTTGTGGATTTAAAGGCAGATCAAAGGTTCTTCGTTCAGCAGAAAAATATTCTTCTAACTGATTCCGGGCTTTTGTGGTAATACGATTGGGCGAAAGGTCTTCAGCTGGTTGCTCCACGAAACTGATTTCCAGTAACGCATTGCGGGAAGCCACTAATTTAATCCAGCCTAATGGGGTATTTAAATAATCAATGTACATTGCGCCCTTTCTTCGGTTTTGAAATAATCTCAAGTTTTGGCTGCAGAATAGCCCGCATATACCAGGCTATTCTGCAAAAGACCATTCTTTTAAAGACTATCTTCATCTAAGATAGGTTTAAATTCCTCCTGATTCAATTCATTTTGTAAGATGTAACGTGTTAATAACTTTTTAACAGCCTTCTGAAAATCGGATTGTACCCACGGTTTTTCGATATAGTAATCAACTTCTGCTTCGTTAATGGCCTTAATGGTCTCCTGATGCGTGGCCAATCCGGTTAAGAGCATTTTTTGAGTCCCTTTTAACTGGCCGGCCTGATTTAAACGAATAATGAAATCGATGCCGTTTTCAGAAGGCATTATATGATCGCAGATGATCAAGGCCAATGGTTTCTGTTCGTTTTTTAAGTCCTGAATAACTTCTTCGGCTTCATCGGCTGCTTCACAGGTGATCAGTTCACAGTAATCCCGAAAGATTTCCAGGTCTTTTTTTACTGCTGCCAGAACTTCTCTCTGATCATCAATACAAATAATTTGCAATTTTTCCATATCAACCTCCGATTGGAATTTTAATGGTGAAGTACGTTCCTTTTTTTGAACTGGTTACATCAATTGTTCCATTGTAGTTGGTTACAATTCTCTGCACAATGGTAAGGCCTAAGCCCAGGCCAAAAGAAAGTCCGCTGACCTTGGTCGTTACATTAGGCTGAAATATTTTATTTTTGATTTCATCTGGAATGCCCGGACCATTGTCTCTAATTTCCACTTTAATCAAATCTTTACTCAACTTTGAAGTGATTTTAATTTGACCTTTCTTATCTGGCACCTGTTTAATTGCCTCAATCGCGTTCTGTAGCAGATTCATCCAGAGTTGAATCAGTTCACCTTTGTTGGCTTCAACAGGTGGCAGGGAATGCAAGTTCAGATCAACCTGAATATCACGCAAACGGTGGCGAAGCAAGGTGATGGTTTCTTTGATCGTTTCATTGAGATTAACTCCAGGCTGACGTTGGGAATGCTGAATGCCCAGAGTCCGGATGGAATGGACAACATGCGAAGTTTGATCGGCAGCTACCAGCATGTCGTAAAAGGTGGCGCCTAATTCCCAGTAGCGATAAACATTTTCTGCAGGAAACTTTAATTTTCCATTATCAAACAATACATCATCGGACAGCCCGGTTTGGGCCAACAAGTCAGCCTCTTTATCTGTTAGTTGAAAATGTTCCAGCAGTTGTTTTTTTCGGGCTCGCACTTCACGGCTGGAGTAAATCCGCCCTTTATTAAGACCTAACTCAAAAAAGGGTAAAAAGGTGGGGTCGCCGCAGAGTAATTGTAATTGTTCTACCAGCCAGCTGGTATTGCGACTTAAAACGGCCACGGCGTTGTTCAATTCATGGGCGATGCCTGCCGCCATTTGACCCAGTGAAGCCAGTCTCTGCTGATCCAGCAACTTTTTTAGGGTTTGCGCTCGTTCCTGATTCAAGCGTTGCAATTCCTGCTGGCGACGCAAAAGGTCTGACATGACCATGGGCATGAACTGCTGTTCGAGCGAACATTCCCCGCGCGTGCTAATGACTTGCTGATTACTATTGATGTAGGCTAATTCACAATCTTCAATGGCTTCTACAGTGGCAACGCTGGTAAAGTTCTTTGAAAAAAAGCTGTAAATACCCACAAAAGCTCCAGGGCCGGCCTGTAAAATTTCTACTTGCCCTTCAGGAGTGAACATGTAGCCGATCATTTTTCCCTGGCGAATGTAGTACAGACGATTATTGTAATGGCCCTGTTCTAAAAGAATATCACCTTTTTTCAGTTGAATCCAGCGTTTTGGATCGGAAAAATAGGTGCGAATCAACCATTGAAAGTAAGCTTCATCTCTTTGAACTTGCATTCGACTCAACCTCTTTTAAAGCAAATTCAATTTACAAATAAAGTGAGTTTGTTACAAGATTCTCTTAGTTTTGTTTTCCTGAATTTAATTTATTGGACGGCAAAGTTGACTGCAGAAAGCAGATAAATTTTATATTTACGGTTTGAATGACTTCAAAAATTAATTCCCGGTCCCAGGTTCAGAATTCCCGATCATCAGTTTGTCAAGAAATGTCCAACGATTTAAAACTTTCAAATCAAATTATTATTGACAATTGGTTCATTTTTTAGTGTTTTCAATAAATTCTATTGTTAAATTAGGTAAGAGTCAATTTAACATTGGAGTATTAAAATGAGTATTTCCGGATTAAATCTGCAAGAAGCTAAAACCATTCAATTACCACCTGAATTACCTCCCCAAAAAGAGTTTTTACCGGGTATTCGCCGGGCGCCAAGTCGTGGTTTTAATTTGACCAAAGAGGAAACAATCACCGCTTTAAAAAATGCCTTACGCTACGTCCCCAATGAATTGCACGAACAACTGGCTCCGGAGTTTTTACAAGAACTTAAAACGATGGGGCGCATTTATGGGTACCGTTTTCGTCCAGAAGGCAGAATTTACGGCAAACCAGTCGACCAGTACAAAGGTATTTTAGAAGCAAGGGCTTTGCAGGTTAATATTGACAATAATCTTGATTTTGATGTGGCGCTCTACCCCTACGAACTGGTAACTTATGGTGAAACCGGTCAGGTTTGTCAGAACTGGATGCAGTATTTGCTGATTAAAAAGTACCTGGAAATCATGCGCGAGGATCAAACTCTGGTGGTGAGTTCCGGTCATCCGTTAGGTCTTTTCCCCTCGCATCGCAATGCGCCGCGCGTCATCAGCACCAACGGACTGATTGTGGGGCAGTGGGACAATCCGGAGACGTTCAAAAAATTAGCCGCCATGGGCGTTTCCAATTACGGACAGATGACAGCCGGCGGATGGTTTTACATTGGCCCGCAGGGCATAGTACACGGCACTTACATTACCATTTTGAATGCCGGGCGTTTGTACCTGGGCATCCCAGAAGAAGAAGATTTGCGTGGTGTGGTTTTCGTTTCTTCCGGTCTTGGCGGCATGTCAGGCGCGCAGGCCAAAGCCGTTGAAATTGCCGGCGGCATGGGCGTCATTGCCGAAGTGGATTACAGCCGCATTCAAACGCGTTACGAACAGGGCTGGGTGTCTAAAATTTCCGACAACCTGGATCAAATTGCGTTATGGATGGATGAGTACAGGCAGAAAAAGGAAACGGTGTCCATTGCCTACCATGGCAATGTGGTGGATTTGCTGGAATACATCGATAAGCACGATGTGGAGGTTCAGTTGCTTTCGGATCAGACTTCCTGCCATGCCGTGTACGAAGGCGGTTACACGCCGGTTGGCGTAACATTTGAACAGGGACGGAAGTTAATCAAGGAAAATCCACAGCGTTTTAAGGAATTGGTCGATGAAAGTTTGAAACGTCATTTCAAGGCTTTAAAACGGCTTACGGACAAGGGCGGCCATTTCTGGGATTATGGCAACAGCTTTATGGCTTCGGTTTTTGAAGCCGGGGAAAAAGAAATTGCTAAAAACAAACGTGATACTTCAGAAGGATTCATCTGGCCTTCCTATGTGGAAGACATCATGGGTCCAATTTGCTTTGATCGGGGATTTGGCCCCTTCCGTTGGGTTTGCCTGAGCGGTAAGGCGGAAGACCTGCGTAAAACAGATCAGGCTGCTATGGAATGCATTGATCCAAAACTCAGTTCATTACACCGTGACAATTACCACTGGATTGCAACTGCCGAACAGAATCAGTTGGTGGTCGGTACTAAAGCACGCATCCTTTATTCCGACGAAGAAGGTCGCATGCGGATTGCTCTTAAGTTTAACGAAATGGTTCGCAAGGGCGAAATTGGTCCGGTGATTATCGGCCGCGACCATCATGATGTTTCGGGTACGGACTCTCCCTTCCGTGAAACAGCCAATATTTACG
>JAGHBR010000309.1 GCA_021160885.1 Caldisericaceae bacterium | reverse complement strand
CATTTTTAGTATTGGTTTCTGGGCAAAGCCTTTAATTACCAACGAAACATTTCGTTCTAAAAAAGAAAAAATGGCTGCCAAAAGCCAGCCAATATGAAATCAGATTACAGTGAAACTTAGTACGAATTTATTGCCTGTGAACAGGCAGGAAGCATAAGGTAACAGAGGATGAATCACACAACCAGGAAGATAAATGGACTTAACTAATCAAGCGATCATTGGCGTTGATTTAGGCGGTACTAAAATACATGCAGCACGCATTCGTGAGGGAAGGGTAGAAGTTTCTGTACGGCAAAATTTTTCAGCCAACGGGAATGAAAAACAGGTGCTGACTGAAATTATAGAAGTGGTCAACCAGTTAAATGATGGAAGCCTTGCAGCCATTGGGATTGGCGTTCCTGGCCTGGTTGATCTGAACCATGGGCTTGTGCTGGATGTGGTAAACATCCCCTCGTGGAAAAATGTGCCCTTACAAGCTCAATTAGAACAGTATTTTGAGGTTCCGGTTTTTATTAACAATGATGCTAATTGTTTTGCCCTGGGCGAAAAGTATTTCGGACACGGCCGCCAGGTTGAATCTCTGGTCGGACTTACGCTGGGTACAGGAATGGGAGCCGGTATTGTCATTAACGGAAAACTCTATTGTGGTACGAATTGCGGCGCCGGTGAATTTGGCATGCTACCTTATCTGAATCACAATTATGAGTACTATTGCAGTGGACAATTCTTTCGCAATGTTTACGGACTTGATGGGCACAACTTGTTTGATCTGGCCAAACAGGGCGATCCGCAAGCTTTGAAGATTTTTAATGAATTCGGCCATCATCTTGGTATGGCCTTAACTGCTATTTTTTACGCTCTGGCTCCGCAGATGATTGTATTGGGAGGTTCGGTAAGTAAATCCTTTCCTTTCTTTGAAAAGGCCATGCGACGGACTTTGCAGAAAGTCGAATATCAAAGCGCTTTGCAGGAAATGCAGATTGTGGTTTCCAACAATCCTGAAACTCCTGCGCTAGGGGCAGCAGTTCTGGCCTTGCAGAGTGAAAAACTAAACGTACATTTTGATATTTAAAGCAAAGAGAGGAACCGCTTGAACTTAAAGAGACAAAGAAAAACAAGAAATTTGTGGATTCTGATTGTACTGCTCCTTTTCACATTAAATAAAAAAGGTCGTATTTATTAAAATGAGTAAACTTTCTAAAACCACTATCGCAGATATTGCCCGGGAAGCTGGCGTTTCTGCCATGACGGTTTCACGCTATTTAAGTGGAAAAGGTCCGGTAGCTAAAGACACCGCCCGCCGCATTCAGGAAATCATCGACCGTTCTGGATACCAGCCAAACTATCTGGCCCGTAGTCTGTCCAGTAAAAAAAGCATGGTTATTGGAGTAACCATTCCGCGCATTGAGCATGCTTTGATGGACAACTACCTGGCCCAGGTACTCAGCGGTATTACGGATGCAGTTTTATTACACGATTATCGTGTCATGCTTTTTCCTTTCAATCCCAATGAGGGAGAAGCCAATGAGTTTGTCAATTTATTTCGCAGTAAAATAATTGATGGTCTGGTTTTACTTAAGACTTTACATGGCGACGAACGCATTCGTTTGTTAGCCAAAAATCAACTCCCTTTTGTGCTGGTAAACCATAAATATTACGCACCGCATGTACACTTTATTGATGTAAACAATGAACAGGGAATGCGATTAGTAGTGGAGTACCTGGTTAAAAAAGGGCATCGAAAAATTGCTTTTGTCAGTGGTGATTTACGTGAGACCAATGCGCGCGATCGCTTAAATGGCTTCGTAAAAGCCATGGGACAAAATGGTCTGGAAGTACGTGACGACTGGATTGTTTACGGGCAGTTCAACCAACAAATCGCCTACGAAAGATCGGCCTGTTTGTTTAGCGACACTGAACGGCCCCATGCCGTAGTCTGTTCAGACGATTACATGGCCATCGGTGTTATTCGACGCATTAAGGAAATAGGCCTGCGTGTTCCTGAAGATGTGGTGGTTACCGGTTTTGATGACATTGAAATCGCGGCTTACACTCGTCCTGCTTTAACCACCGTGCGCCAACCGATTGAAAAAATTGGACATCTGGCCGGTAAAATTCTACTAAACTTGCTAAGAGATGGTATAAAAAATCCAGTACGCCGTCTGCTCAAGGTAGAATTAATTGTACGTGAATCGGCATAAACCTTTGAACAGGAAAAAACAATGAAAGTATCCAGGAAGCCATTTGCCTGCTTCTGGTTTTTAATTCTATTTACTTCTATGGTGTGGGCGCGCATTATTCACTTTGCCGGGGTTGATTGGTACGTAAAGAATGGCGGACCTTACGGTCCTGGTCCAAACTACTGGTCCGATAACGAGCAAAGTGTGTGGCTGGATGAACAGGGACGTTTACATTTAACCATTCGCCAGGAAAATGGAATCTGGTACTGCTCTGAAGTTTACACAGTAAAGGAAACGACTTATGGCCAACATCGCTTTTTGATTGAAGGTTGGATCGATCGCATGGACAGGAACATGGTACTTGGGTTATTTGTCTACGCCTCGGACACTAGCGAGATTGATATTGAATTTTCAAAATGGGGTGATCCGCTCAGAGAGCAGGTGGCGAGTTTTACTGTGCAACCTTACTGGGAGCAGGGAAACCAGCAACTTTTTGAATGCCAGTTAGACAGTACTCCCACGACTCATTTTTTCGACTGGCAGCCAGGTTTTGTACATTTTGGAAGTATGCGCGGACACTATTACGCTGCTCCACCTTCTGAGTCCTACTACTTTTCACGCTGGCTTTACAATGGTGACGATATTCCGACCAGTGACATGCCTCTGCATACTCATATTAATTTTTGGCTGATGAATGGCAATGCACCTCAGGATTTAACAATTAAAGAGATTATCATCACGGATGTAGAACAACCTTTACAAACTAGTGCGCTGGACAATTTTAGCTCTGTAAGCACTGTACCTGAAGGGATCGAACTGGAACAGAATTTTCCGAATCCATTCAACGATCGTACGGTAATTTTCTATCGTCTGCAATGCCCGAACAATAAACCTTTGCCAGTTAGCTTAACATTATTTGATTGTCAGGGAAGAGTAATCAAACACATCCTTGAAGGAAGTAAGGTTTCTGGTAAATATTCCATCAATTTACAAACAAAGGAATTTCCCAGTGGTATTTATTTTTACCTTTTAACCGCCGGACCTTTTCAAAAAACAAAAAAGATGCTTTTTGTAAAGTAAAATCCAAACACCATCAACAAAGGAGGTGAGCTATGTACAAAAAGTTAACCATTTTAGCAGCGCTGATTCTATTTCCATTTGTAATCAGCGCTCAGCTTGTTTTTAACACCTTTGACACCTTACCGGATTCGAATTATTTTTCGATTTACGGTAATGAAGGCATCTACCACACTTACGTGCGGTTATCACTGGAAACAACCATCGTTCAGGAAGGAAGTGGGGCTTTACGTGTAGATTGGCAGAATGAATGCTACGATCAGTGGGGAGGCTGGATCGGCATGACTCATACCAAACCAGATTCGGGTTTCTACGATTTAAGTCCTTACACACATCTTTCGCTATGGTATTATGTTGAACAGAAGCAATCCAAGCCAGGCCAGGTCGAATTTCGCGTGATTTTAAACGACGGCGGTCCCGGAACTACCGGTGAAGAGACAGAAGCGTGGATATCGCATCACTGGATATTGGACGATGATCCGGGCTGGCATCAACTTAAAATCAAATTAGAAGACGTGGGCTATATGTCCAGCGAGGGCTTCTGGTTGCCAGGAAGCGATTGGGGGCTATTTGTTGGTAACGGAAAATTGGATCTTGATAAAATTGTAGGCTACACCTTTGAATTCTCGCAAAGTGAGGCCCTGTACCAGCAACCAGATGATACGGTTTCCGGTGTCATTATTCTTGATGATTTTGAAGCTCAGGGTGTGGCTCCGGTCAATCTGGTATTCTTTAATGGTAAGGCCGTTCCTGGTAATGTGAACATGCACGTAGGCTGGAGTGGTTCTGCAGTGGTAACGGATGAAGACGATGCAGCTAATCAGGGAACAGGCTGTATTAAATGGGTCGGAGGCGACGCCTGGGACGGAATTAATTTTGATCTGGAGAGTCCTAAAAATCTGTTGTTCAACTGGAGCACAGATTCGGTGCAATTTAAAATAAAAGCGCCAGCTGAAACCGGAGATTTAACTCTGGTTTTCTGGGATGTGGATGAAGATGAGGCAAAAAATGATTACGCATTTCAGGCTACCTACCTGCTTAAGGAAAGTGACATGAGTTACGATGGGACATGGAAACAGGTAAAAGTTCCATTAAGAGCGTTTGATCGTTTTGCCGGTGTATGGGATAATGATCTGGGGCAAATGGTAACTGGCGAATTCGATTCAACCAAAGTGGCCGGATTTGGCATCTGGAGTAGCGGACAGGACTTAAATGACAAAGTAATTTATCTGGATGATATTTACACAGGGAGTCCGGTGTTCGATTTTGTCCCACCGGCACAGGTTAGCGGTGTTTCAGCTGCACCAGGAGATTACTACAATCTGGTTTACTGGACCGATGTGGAAGGGGAGTCTGGTGAAACATACAATGTTTATGCCAGTGAAAATCCCATCACCGATGTTAACGATCCGGTAGTAGAAGTTATTGCTACAGGCATTTCTGAAGATGTACAAAATACAGTACATTATTTAACCTATCCCTTAAATGACCATTCTGTTACATTTTATTATGCCGTTGAATGTGTAGATGCTTCAGGTAATGTCGGGCCCGCCGGCGTTAGCGATGCGGTGACCAATACGGCCCAGGGAGTGCCCACCATTGCCGACCATGCGCCTGAAAATTTTGCTGCAGATGGCGATTTTTCGGATTGGGACAATATCTTACCCTGGCTCATCATGCCTTCGCAGAACAATATTGCAGCAGGTGATTTCGAAAACGACGATGATCTAACTGCCACGGTTTGGCTGGCCATGGATGATGATTATTTTTACGTGGCCGCTGACGTGCTTGACAATGTTTTTCACTACGATGCCAATCTGGTGGACACCTGGTGGACACAGGATGCCTTTGAACTGTTTATTGGCCTATGGGATCAAAACGGTAAACGAATTCATGACACTACACCAGAGAGTAGTCGTGGTGTTGAGCCAGATTACAAATTGATTTTTGTACAGGATCGTTATTACAATGAATATAAAAACACTTACCTTGGTCGTGGTTCAGCTCCGGAATTAACGCCAGATGATCCTGATTATCATTTCGAAGAATTTGGAGGTATGGACTGGGCTCTGGAAGCAAAAATTCCTCTGGATTCCATTGCTTTTGGTGATGATCTGCGCTTCCATCCGCAACGTGGAATGCGTATTATGTTTGACCTGGTATTCCATGATAATGACGGCAGCGGCTGGGAAGGAAATTTGAGCTGGTCACCTAATAACCGTGATATGGCCTATCTAGACCAGCACGAATGGACGTACACCTGGATTGGCGATACAAACCATACTGTGACTGGACTGCAAAATGATTCAAGAGAAGTTATCAATACCTTCTCTTTACAGCAAAACTACCCCAACCCTTTCAATCCAGTTACTACCATAAACTATTCTATTGCCCGGACTTCAAAAGTTGAGTTAAATATTTACAATATGCTGGGACAAAAAATTGTTAGTCTGGTAAATACGCATCAAAATCCTGGACACTACACTGTTCAATGGAATGCTGCCTCTTTCCCTTCGGGCGTTTACCTTTACAAGCTGAAAGCCGGGGATTTTGAAAAGGTACGAAAAATGTTGCTGGTTAAGTAGGCAACTTACATTGAGGGCTGCGTTCAGCAGCCCTCTGTTTATTTATATGGTTACCAGATTTAGTAATTTCTCTTCGGTCATACGGTTTCCGGATTTTACTATGCACTGTCATGTTATTTAAAGAATTATCAAAACTATAATTAAAATCTTATCAATTTAATAATTTAGTCTGGTGCGTTTGGCCCTAATTCTTTTAGAATCAAAACGAAGTAGTCTGGCATGAATTGTGCAAGTATGTTTTAAATAAAATTTATGGAGTTGCAGAAAATTGACAACTTTAACTCTAAAAGAAGAAGTAAGCATTTCATAAAGAGGATCGTCATATGCACAGGTTTTTACGTTTTACCTTAGGTCTTATTCTTTTTGGGGCAAGCATGGTATTTGCCCAAACAACCGGTAAGATCGCCGGCTTTGTATTTGATGAACGAACTTCCGAACCGCTGCCCGGCGCCAACATCTATCTGGAAGGAACAAGTTTAGGTGCCGCTTCCGGTCTGGATGGCAGTTTTTACATTATTAATATTCCACCCGGAAAGTATGATTTAGTGATTCAGATGGTTGGTTATGAAAAGAAGACCATCAAAGGTGTTCAGGTTTCTGTAAACCGTACCACCAACTTAAAGATCACTTTAAAAGAAGCCATTCTGGAAGGGGAAGAAATTGTTGTAGAAGCCGATAAGATGAGCATCAAGAAAGACCAGACCAGCGCTGTACGCACCGTTTCATCAGAACAGATGGAAGCACTTCCGGTGGAAAATCTGAGCTCGGTTGTTGGTTTGCAGGCCGGTGTTGTGCGCGGGCACTTCCGTGGCGGGCGCAGCAATGAAGTATCGTACATGATTGACGGCTTACAGGTAAACGATGCCTTTGGTGGCGAAGGGCGAAGGGTTGATGTTGAGACAGAAGCGGTTCAGGATGTGGAAATCATTACCGGTACCTTTAACGCCGAATATGGTCGTGCTATGAGTGGCGTGGTTAATGCCATTATTAAGGATGGCTCCGATGATTTCCAATTTTCATACACCAATTATCTGGCCAACTACATAACCAATCACGATGATATTTTTATTGGTCTGAAGGAAAGCGAAATCACGCGAAATCAGGACTACAAGGCTCAAATCAGCGGCCCCATTCTGAAACAAAAAATTAATTACTTTGCAAACATACGTTATCAGAATAATAAAGGACATCTCAACGGAATTCGCCGTTTCCGTGTGAATGATTACAGTGATTATACTTCAACAGATCCAAATCAATGGTATTCAGAACATACCGGTGACAATAAGTACGTACCGATGAACAGTTCGCGCAACTTATCACTTTTGGGGAAAATTTCTTACAAACTTACCAATCAAATAAAACTTTCCTTGCTTTATACAGGTAACCGGGATGAATGGAAAAGCTATAACCATGCTTTTAAGTATAATCCCGATGGGCAGGCCAGTCATCATCGCGAATCGGATATGTTCGCTTTGCTGGTAAACCATGCCTTTTCTAACAGCGCTTTTTACGAATTAAAACTCTCTTCTTTGGATAGTTATTACGGATTCTACCTGTTTAAAAATCCGCGCGATTCCGGTTACGTTTATGATGCCTTTTTAGCCAATATTAATGAAACCGGGTTTTACACAGGCGGCCAGATGAAAGACCATTCCGAAAACTGGCAAAGAGAGAAGAATGTCAAATTTGATTTTACCTGGCAGGCAACTTCTCATCATTCGTTGAAAACCGGTTTTCTCTACACTCTTTATGATCTTAAGAATCAATGGACGCCGGTCAGGCCTGACACCACTATGACGGAAGAGGAGCTTGGACAGTTCTATTACGACGAAACCGGTCATCGCGTGTATTACAATTACAAACCGATCATTTATCCTTCCAATTCGGTTTATTCGGATATTTATCACGTTAAGCCCAAAGCGTTCTCCGCTTATATACAGGACAAAATGGAATACGAGGACCTGGTAGTTAATGCTGGTGTGCGTTTTGATTATTTTGATCCGAACACTACCTATCCTTCCAACTGGCGGAATCCTGCCAATCAATTAAATTTTTACCTTAAGGATGAAAATGGCAATTTAATTCTTGATGAAAATGGCAAGCCAAAATTAAATCCCGAACGGATGTCAAGATATCCTAAAGCCGATCCTAAAATGCAGATCAGTCCACGTTTGGGTCTGGCCTATCAGCTTGGAAAGCGTGCCGTACTTCATTTTAGCTATGGCCATTTTTTTCAGATGCCACCCATGTACGCCATGTATCAGAACAATTCCCATCAAATTCCTCCCAGCGATTATTCCACAACTCTGGGGAATCCACAGTTAAAAGCTCAAAAAACAGTGCAGTACGAAGTGGGCTTATGGCAGGAACTGATCGAAAATATGGGGCTGGAAGTAAATCTTTTTTACCGGGATATTTACAGCCTGCTGAGTACTAAAATCGTTTCGACTTACAACCAAATTGAATATGGTCTTTACACCAATAAAGACTACGGCAATGCACGTGGTATTGAATTCAAATTCGATTTCTATCGTGGACCGTTGCAGGTTTTCATCAATTACACGCTGCAGTACACTCGCGGCAATGCAGATAATCCGGAACAGACCTTTACGCGTGCCGGTGCCAGCATGGATCCCATTCCTACTTTAATCCCCATGAGCTGGGATCAGCGCCACACTTTTAACGCCACTGTTGGTTATCATAAAGGGAATTTAGGCGCTACCTTAACGGGCTATTACAATTCAGGCACACCGTACACCTGGTCGCCAATTATTCTGAACCCGGTATCACGTGTAAATCTATTTCCAAACAATGATTATATGCCCAGTTCATACTCAGTTGATTTCTTTTCCTACTACAAGTTTAAACTGTTTAAATTGTTCGACGCACAAATTGAACTCTCTATTTACAATCTGTTCGATCGTCTGAATCCTGTATGGGTTTATGGCTCTACGGGGCAACCCTACACGACCATTATTCAGGAATCTGATCGTTCCAATCATCGCAGCGATTTTAATGATTATGAAGATAGAATAAAAAATCCATCAGCCTATTCTGCACCAAGAATGGTGAAATTAGGTATTGGTTTTACATT
>JAGHBR010000514.1 GCA_021160885.1 Caldisericaceae bacterium | reverse complement strand
GGGTTAAGAGTTACAGAGTGTAGTAACGACTTACCTCGAGTTTTAAAGTAAGGGCAGGGCTTGCCTTGCCCTTTTAAATTTCTACAATTTTGCCACTTTAAAAATATTCTCCATTTTCTTACAAAATCCATTAAGTCCCAAAAATTACTTTAATCCTGATTTAGCTTTTTTGAAATGGAAATTATTTCAAAAAAGAGGGCGTTGAAAAAGCACAGAGAACACAGAAAATAATTTTTAAAAAAGAGATATAATTCTGCCTACTCCGTATTTCTTCTACGCCCTCTGTGTTTTTAAACTGTTTTAAATCAATTCAACTTCTGCCGGGGAAACGGCTCGTGTTTTGGCCAGGGCCTGGGATCTTTTTTGATTTGTTCCAACAAGTATTCCACAGCTTTCATCAACTGCGCGTCGTATCCTTTGCGCATCTCTACCGGATCATTGTCCACTTCAAATCCCGGGTCTGGCGCCACGCCTTCGTTTTCCACCACCCATTTGCCGTTGGTGTCGTAAATGCGGTAATCCGGCGCAGACATGCCGCCACCATCAACCAGTGGTATCCACATGGAAACGCCGACCAGTCCGCCCCAGCTGCGCGTGCCAATGACCGGTCCCATACCTTTTTTACGGAACAGAAATGGCAACTCATCTCCGCCGGAACCAGCCTGGCGGTTGGTTAAACAGGCCAGGTGTGCATTATTGCCCATCCACGGCGTAAAATAATCGTGCGAATAGCGCCGCGTCCAGAAAGACAAAGGTTTTTTGTTCAGGCGCTGTAAAAAGATGTCCGGATCAAGCCCGCCGCCATTGTAACGTCCATCGACAATCAAAGCCTTTTTGCGTGTTTGCGAATAATAATATTTGGGGAAAATACGCGCCGAACCATTGTACGTATCAGGTAAATGCAAATAACCGATCTGTCCGTTGGACAGTTTTTCCACCAACAAACGGTTGTGCTCTACCCAATCCAGATAACGCAAAAAATATTCGCTTCCCACCGGTTTGACCACCACTTTACGTGCTCCTTTTAAAGTTGGTTGATCATTTACCAACAAAGTTACCTGTTCATTGGCCGTGTCCACAAAGTAGCTGTAAATGTTTTTGTCTGCCGTAACCAGTTGGTTGTTCACTTTCAGCAGGTAATCACCTTCTTTCACCTGTTTGCCTGGCCCGGCAAGCGGTGGCACGATTTTACGACTCCAGTCCGCCACGCGGTAAATCTTTTTAAAGCGGTACAGATTGTGTTTGTGATCAATCTGGTAATCGGCGCCCAACAGACCTACATTGACGCGTTTGGCTTTGCGTTGAATGTCGCCGCCAAAAACGTATGTGTGCGAAGTGCCCAACTCGCCAATCAGTTCTCCGATTACAAAACGAATATCCTGCCGACAGACTGAGCGTTTAACCATGGGTAAATATTTCTGGTAAATGGCCGGCCATTCCAGCCCGTTCATACCCGGTTCATAATAAAAATCGCGTTCCATGCGCCAGGCTTCACGGTAAATCTGCTGCCATTCGGCCAGCGGTTCGTACCACATCTTCAAATCAGAAAGATTAAGAAAATCACCTTTGGCTTCTTTAGCCGAAGCCTCGACCAATCCAACCTTTTTGCCCTGCTTAAAAACAATGGTCGATCCATCGGCTGACAATTTGTAGCCATCCACTTTTTTGATGACCAGCCGTTCTTGCTTTTTATCAAAATCAAAGGCGTACAAATCCATTGGCCAGTGATTGCGAAATTCAAAACGGTTGAAATCGCCCTCGTCTTTGTTCAGATAAAACAGTGAATTGTCATTGATCGCCAGGTAACGATAGTTACCACGCTCAACCGGCAGCGCTTCGATGCGTTGCAGCAATCCGTCAAAATCAATGCGTACTTTTTTGTTCTCTTCTTTTTCTTTTTCAGATTTTTTCTCTTTGCTTAAATGTTCATCGCTTTTTAACGGGAACAAAGGAGGACCATCTTTACGCAAGGTGTAAGCGTAAATGCCAGCCGTCTTTTTGTACACCATCTCCCATTCAAAATCGCAATAGGTGGGATCAAAGCGACGATTGGAAATAAAAAACAGATGCTCGCCATCTTTGGAAAATACCGGATGAAAATCGTTGAACAGTCCTTCGCTCACACAACGACTTTTACCCTCTTCCAGAGAATAGATGTAAATTTTATTGACCAGCGTGGAATCCATTTTGGAATAGGCAATAAAACGGCTGTCCGGCGACCAGTTAAAATCGTAAATGGGTTTTAAATCCAAACTGACATCGACATTTTCAAATTTAGCTTTGTCGACTTTGATTAACTTTTTCTTTGCAAGATCAAAAATGTACAAGGTTAAGGTTTGATCGGAAAACGCCAGTTTTTTGCTGTCTGGTGACCAGCGAATGGTGTGCCGGTAGCCATCTTTAAACTGGGTCAGTTTTTGCGGTTTCTTTTCAGCAAAAGGATCGATTAAATAAAGCTGATATTCGCCATCTGCATCAGAAAAATAGGCAATCCATTTGCCGTCCGGCGACCAGACCGCATCCTTTTCCCTACTGCCGCTGCTGTTGCTCAAATTACGCGTTGGGCCTTCTTTAGCAGGAACGGTAAAGATCTCGCCACGGGCCACCAGCAAGGCACGTTTGCCATTGGGTGAAATTTCAATCTGCGTCACATTCTCATCAACCTTCTTCAGATACGGTCGCAATTCCGGCGCATCGGTGTGTATTTGAATGTTAATTTTGCTGGGTTGAGGATTGTTTACATCAACAAAATAGAGGTCACCACCCAACTCGTAAACAATACGCTGCCCTCCTTCGCTGGGAAATCGGACATCGTAGTTTTTGTGATGGGTTAGCTGAGTAATCTGCTTGCTTTGCACATCATAGGCATAAATATTCAACACGCCATCCCGATCAGAACTGAAATAGATTTTGTTGCCAATCCACATGGGCAAGCGGTCGGTACCTTGAAAATCGGTAATTTTCTGATCCTTCATCTGTTTAAAATCAAAAATGTAAATATCCTGGGCAGTACCGCCAAAATAACGTTTCCAGGTTCTGAATTCCCGCCCCATGCGGTTGTAGGCGATTTTACTACCATCTGGGCTAAAACTGCCCTGGGTGGCTTCATGCATGATTAAGGTGTCCAGTCCGCTTCCATCAGGATTAATCATGAATAAACGGGAAAATCTCTGATAGCTTACGCGATTAGAGCGGAAGATGATTTTGCCATTTTGGGGATGCCAGCCAAC
This sequence comes from Caldisericaceae bacterium, assembly GCA_021160885.1. Lineage (GTDB taxonomy): Bacteria > Calditrichota > Calditrichia > Calditrichales > Calditrichaceae > Caldithrix. The sequence continues at coordinate 2,782 of JAGHBR010000514.1, read as the reverse complement.
CACAATGTCTCCACCGGGATGGTAAGTAACACGATGGATGTTGCTGCCATCTGCATTCATCACGTACACATCGGTATTGCCGTCGTATTCCCCTGTAAAAGCAATTAATGAACCATCGGGTGAAAATTTGGGAAAGATTTCTTCGCCATCGTGCATGGTTAAACGAATGGCCTGACCATTGTTAATGTCGGCTTTCCAGATGTCTCCACCGGCAACAAAAACCACCCAATCATCGTGGATATCGGGGTAATGCATGATAGGTGGGGAAGGAGAGGCGCCCCACAACATGTTTAAAAACAGAAAGACAACCGACAACCAAACAAAGTACAATTTGCGCATCATATCCTCCTTAATGAATCAAGTTAAAACTTTCAACCACTATTCTACGTAAATAATTTCCATTTGTTACACAAAGAATGCAAATCTAATTTGATGGTTTTGCAACCGTTCAGTTTTTTAATTAAATTGTTGTGCTCTAAATAAGTAGTTTCTGTAACTTTAAAATGCGTTTTTATTCTAATGAGATTTAACTAAATGTGAGGAAACAATGTATCAATTATCGATAGATTTAATGATTTCGGCCAGCCATCAGTTGCGTGGTTACCAGGGCCCGTGCCAGCGCATTCATGGCCACAACTGGAAAGTGCAGGTGGTGATACAAAGTGACACATTAAACTCAATTGGCATGGTAATCGATTTTAAGGATTTAACTGACCTGGCCTGGCAGGTCGTCGGCAAATTCGATCATCAGATGTTGAATGAGATCGAACCCTTTAATAAAATCAATCCCACGGCTGAAAATATGTCGCGGTATTTTTTCAAAGAAATTGCCCGTCTGCTGCCATCGGGCGTAAAGATGAAAGCCATTCGCTTGTGGGAAACGCCCAAATACATGGTGGAATACACGGAATAAGGCATGGCCGGGCAAAATATTCTTAAAGTAAACGAAATATTTTACAGCATTCAGGGCGAATCCACTTACGCCGGGCTGCCCTGTGTGTTTGTCCGCTTAACCTATTGTAACCTGCGCTGTAACTACTGCGACACTGAATACGCCTTTTACGAAGGGCAGGAAATGTCCATCGAGCAGATTGTGCAGCAGGTGACTGGCTACCGCTGCCGATTGGTTGAAGTAACTGGCGGCGAACCGTTGATTCAGCCCGCGGTTTACCCGCTCTTGAAACAATTAGCCGACAACGGCTTTGAAGTGTTACTAGAAACGGGCGGACACATGGATATCAGCCAGGTCGATCCGCGCGTTAAACGCATTGTTGATGTCAAATGCCCTTCCAGTGGTGAGGCAAAAAAGATGCACTGGCCGAATCTAAAAGTTTTAAAAGCAGATGATCAGGTAAAATTTGTAATCGGCGACCGAATTGACTTTGACTACGCAGTAAATGTGGTAGAAGAATACAAGCTTACGGAACGTTGTAGCGTTCTTTTCTCTCCGGTGTTTGATCGATTAAAAAATCTGACCTTAGCCGAATGGATTTTAGAATCTGGCTTGCCGGTGCGCATGCAAATTCAGTTGCACAAATACATCTGGCCGCCAGAGCAACGTGGTGTTTGAATACAGCTGTGCAAAAAATGAGTAAACTGTTATTCTGAACTTATTTTAAAGGGGAAAGAATCGCATAACAGCTTTAAAAACAGAAGATTCTTCGTCGTCTGTTTCTCGTGACTTATCAGAATAACAGCAGTCGCTTATTGTGCAGAACCTTGTGTTGTTTTAAAAAAAGGAGCAATCATGGCAGAAATAGAAGTTTTTGAAAATCAGTACCCTGACCGCGATTATTTCATTACCCATGTCAATGAAGAATTTACCTCGGTGTGTCCTAAAACCGGTTTGCCCGATTTTGGCACCATTACCATCAATTACATCCCCGACAAACTGTGTCTGGAACTAAAATCGTTGAAGTACTATTTTTTGGATTTCAGAAACAAGGGCATTTTTTACGAAGCAGTGATTAATCAAATTCTGGATGATCTGGTTAAGGCCTGCAAGCCACGCTACATGGAAGTGCGAGGCGATTTTACAACACGCGGTGGCATGCATTCAACGGTTGTAGCCGTTTACGACCCGCAAAAGCGAGGCGGATTTAAAGGAAAATAAAATTAAGTGTTAGGGCAGGGGTAGACCTTGCCCTTAAAAAAAATTCAGCAAAACGGTAGCGGTCATCATTAGCTTACGATAATGTTTGGATGGTTTGAATTGGAGTCAAAATGAAAGAAAAAGCAGTAGTTCTTGTTTCCGGCGGTCTGGACAGCTGTGTTACAGCTGCCATTGCTGCGCAAGACTATGAACTGGCATTTTTACATTTAAATTACGGTCAGCGCACAGAAAAGCGTGAATTGAAAGCTTTTAACGATGTCGCCGATTTTTACGGTGTTAAACAAAGGTTAGTCGTTGATGTTGGCTATTTAAAGCAAATTGGCGGCTCCAGCCTTACCGACGAGACAATCGAAGTTTCAAAAGCCGATCTTGATGCTCAGGGCATTCCCACCAGTTACGTCCCCTTTCGAAATGCCAACATTCTGGCCATTGCCACCAGCTGGGCCGAAGTCATCGGCGCCAGCCGCATTTTCATTGGCGCGGTGGAAGAAGATTCTTCCGGTTATCCGGACTGCCGCGAGGAATTTTACCAGGCCTTTAACAAGGTTATTGAACTGGGCACCAAACCTGAAACGCAAATCAAAATTGAAACGCCCATCATTCATCTCAAAAAATGGCAAATTGTTAAAAAAGGTGTTGAATTAGGAGCGCCGCTGGACAGGACCTGGT
>JAGHBR010000320.1 GCA_021160885.1 Caldisericaceae bacterium | reverse complement strand
TTGGTAATGCGCGCATCGCGTACCAGCCGTTCGATGTTAAACTCACGCATGTAACCAGCGCCACCATGAATTTGCAAAGCGTCGTAAGCAATTTTATTGGCATCTTCCGTTAAAAAGTATTTGGTCAAAGGTGTAAGCAGTTCTGCAATTTTAGAAACTTCTTTCAAGCGAGCCCGATCTTCGCTGGTGTCTTTGCCTTCGGCTTTGAGATGTTCGATCTTTTCCTCCAATTTGTCCCGTAAATCGACCCATTTTGATGTGGCGTACAACAAAGAACGATCACTTTCCAGACGCACGCGCATGTCAATGAGCATATTGGTAACCGGTGGAATGTGGTAAATGGCTTTGCCAAACTGTTCACGGGCACGAGCGTAATTTAAAGCTTCCTCATAAGCAGCCTGTGCGATTCCCAAAGCCTGTGCCGAAACAGCCAGGCGGGCGCCGTTCATCAAATCCATAACGTAACGAATTAAGCCAAAACGCCGCTTACCCACCAGCAGAGCCGGCGTGTCGTTAAATTGCAACTCACAGGTTGGCGAACCGTGGATACCCAATTTGTTTTCAATGCGACGCACCTTAACCGTGTCGTCACCGTAGCAAACGAACATGCTCAGGCCACGGCCATCTTTCGTGCCCGGTTCGGAACGGGCTAATACCAGCAGAATTTGCCCATTACCATTGGTAATGAACCGTTTAACACCGCGCAAACGCCACTGACCGTTTTCATCCTGGTAGGCCTGCAATTTAACCGCCTGTAAATCGGAACCGGCATCCGGCTCGGTTAAGGCCATGGCACCGGTTGCCTCACCTGACGCAAATTGCGGCAAAAATTCCTGCCGTTGTTCTTCATCGCCGTACTTGTAAATGGTTTCCGCAATATCTTGCAAGCCAAAAATATTCATCAGCGAAGCATCGGCGCGGGAGATCATTTCGATGGCCATCATGTAAATGGTTTTGGGAATGTTTAAACCGCCATATTTGCGCGGCAAGGTAAAGCCCATCAATTCGGCTTTTGAGAGATATTCCAGAGCCTGTTGTGTACCTTTAGCGTAGGTAACTTTTCCATCTTCAAAATGAGCGCCTTCGGCATCCACTTCAGGGGCATTGGGGGCTACAATGTTGGCTGCAATGTCACCTACAATTTCCAACACTTTGCGGTAATTGTCCATTGCATCCTGATAGTCACGCGGTGCGTAATTGTATTGTTCGGCTTCTTTAAAATTATTTTCAGCAATTTCTACAATTTCTTTTAAATCCAGGTTTTCGAACTGGAAAACCAGATCTTTATTGTCGGTAAAAAAATTAGCCATGACATCCTCGACCGTTTGTTTATTTCAGTTTATGTTTAAAAACTTCAATGAATTTAGGAATCACTTCCATTGCATCGCCTACAATTCCGTAGTGGCAGATGTCAAAAATGGGGGCTTCGGGATCGGTATTAATGGCAATGATCTTTTTGGATTCTTCCATTCCGGCCCGATGCTGAATGGCGCCTGAAATGCCACAGGCAATGTACAGACGCGGACGTACTGTTACACCGGTTTGTCCCACCTGACGTTCGTGTTCAATAAAACCGGCATCCACTGCGGCACGACTTCCAGCCACTTCGCCACCTAACAAATCCGCCAACTCGTAAAGCAATTGGAAGTTTTCTTTAGAGCCCATTCCATAGCCACCAGCAACAATGATCGGCGCGGCTTTAAGATTCACCTTACTTTCTTCGCGATGATGTTCGATGATTTGTACCAGTTCATCCGTGGGATCGGGTGTGTAAGAAATTTCGGTGATCTTGCCATTGACCGCTTTTTCTAATTCGTGCATTTCCATAACGCCTTCGCGCACGGTGGCCATTTGTACTTTGGTGTCTGGCGTAATGATGGTAGCGATAATGTTTCCACCAAAGGCCGGACGAATTTGCAAGAGCAGTTCTTTGTAATCTTTACGCAAATAGGTTACGTCAGAAATTTGCAAATCGGTGCAATCGGCGGTTAACCCGCTTTTGGTGTGCGAGGCCACGCGAGGCGCCAGATCACGCCCAATAAAGGTGGCTCCGAATAATACAATGCGCGGTTGATGTTCGTCAATTAACTGACTTAAAATGCGACTATAAGGTAAGGTGTTGTACTCTTTTAATGAAGGGTGATCGACAACGAAGGCTTCATCGGCGCCAAATTTAAAGGTGCGTTTAGCTACCTCTTGCATTTGATGGCCGATGACAACAGCTTTTAAATCTCCCTTTAACTGATTGGCTAATTTGCGACCTTTAGAAAGAAGTTCGAAGCTCACATCAGCTGGCGTACCGGATCGTTGTTCAACGAACACCCAGACTTGCGGCTTTTCTTGTGCCATTTGTTTCCCTTCCCAATTTGAATTCCATTAAATGCTTGCTAACCTAAAACATGATCTGCCAAAAGCCGGTCGATCAATTCACTCAGGCCTTCTTTGGTCGGCTCGATTTTTACATGTTCATTACTGGCCAGAACCACCGATTCCACCTTGTGTACTTTGGTTGGCGAACCGTGCAATCCGCAACGGGCCGGTTCCACATCTAAATCATCCATGGTCCAGGTTTTAATAAACAATCCCTTATTTTCGTACTCCTGTTGTAAGGCATCAATGGTTAGCAAGGGATTTTCTTCTACCAGTTTTTCTAATTCCATTAATGTACGGGCATTTTTGTAAGCCATTACACGACGTGCTTTAAAAGGACGTGGAATGGCGGCGTCTTTTACCACGGTTAACAACAACGGTAATGTACCACGTACGATTTCTTGCCCGCCATCGATTTTGCGTTTAACGGTAATTTGTTTTTTGTCGAGTTCAACGATTTTTTCTGTGTAGGTAATTTGTGGAATGCCTAATTTTTCAGCGGTTTGCGGGCCTACTTGAGCCGTGTCACCGTCAATAGCCTGCCGACCGGCAAAAACCATGTCGTAATCACCGATCTTTTTCAGAGCTTCACTTAACACGTAAGAAGTGGCCAGCGTGTCGGCGCCGGCAAATTTACGATCGCTGATTAAAATGGCTTCGTCGGCTCCCATGTACAAACATTCGCGCAATACTTCCGAAGCCTTGGGTGGCCCCATGGTCATGGCAATTACATGAGCGCCGTGCCGGTCTTTAATTTGCAAAGCCAATTCAAGCGCCACTTTATCTTCAGGATTAAAGATAGCCGGCAGCTTGGCTCGGTTCACCGTGCCATCCGGTTTCATTACTTCACCGGAAATATTGGCCGTATCCGGAACCTGCTTAACCAAAACAACAATTTTGTAACTCATACGCCCTTCCTGTTTCATTAATTTAAATCTTAGGAAAGTGGAATATAAAAAATGAATATTTAATGCGCAAACTGCTTTCTACCGAAATAGAAAAAATTTGTGCTTTGACTCAAAATTGACTGATTTAAAATAGCAACATCTGTTTTACCTTTTAAATAGTTTAGGATTGTAAAAAACCAATTTTTTATTTTTTTAATGTTATCTATTAAAAAGGCCTTGGTGATAAGCTTTTTCGGCTCCAATGTACAAAAGCATCCCTTAATCTGCTAATTGTTTTTAGAATACTTCCTTTAAAAGATGACACGCTTTATCGTGCCAAAATTTTCAAACTCATCGAACTTCTAAGATATTGTTTTTTGGGTTGCGGC
>JAGHBR010000379.1 GCA_021160885.1 Caldisericaceae bacterium | reverse complement strand
GTTTTATGTTTCAGTCTGTACAGCAATTACCAAAATCGGAAGCAAAGTTAATTTTTTCGCCACCGAATTGCACCGATTTTGTTGATGGATACTAACATCTATGCCAGACACAGACTACCCATCTTTGGATAGATTGAAATATAAATGAGAACTCCCCTGGTCTTTCAATTTACAGGTAATCCAATAATCTGAAAGGATAAAAATTCCCTTTTAATCGATGAAATTTAGAAACGATAGATTTTCCGCTCTTCATCAAAATCCGGCATTTCCTCTTCTTCATCCGGATGCCAGAGATGACCTTTGAACTTACGCATTTTGAATCGTTCCGGCGGAATTTGCGGAAACCACTCTAAATTTTCTTCATCAGAAACCAAGCCTTTTTTCTTACCTAATTTAACTGTGATCTCTTTCTGTTTTCCCTTCCTTATCAAAAAAACCTTTACCTGATCCCCCGGATCATAGTAATTAATGGTACGCACCAGATCCTGCACATCATGTATTTCTTTTTGGTTAATTTTGTAAATCACGTCACCGGCTTTAATACCTGCTTTTTCTGCAGGTGAATCTTTAAAGACTTTTTTTACCAAAACGCCAAAATCAACGCCAAAATACTCTGCAAGTTGTTTATTGAGTGTTTCAGTTTCTACACCTAAAAATCCGCCTTTTGAAATGGCTAAAGGCCAGTCTTTCATTTTTATTTTAAGGCGTTTTACAATCGAATCTGCTTTGGCTTTTAATTTGTCAGCCTGCAAACGCAGTACAATCTCCCGATCTTCTGGCTCCAAAGGTGTAACATGAGCGGTAAAAATCAATTCTTTTCCCTGCCGATTCACTACAATATCTACTTCTTTTTCATCATCCAGATCGGCAAAATATTCTTCCAGGTCGTCCGGGGCATAGATTTGTTCGCCATCAAACTTAACAATGATATCATTTTCTTTTAAGCCTGCCTTTTCGGCTTCGCTGCCTTTGTAAACTTTCAGTATTTCAGCGCCTCCCTTTAGACCATACTTTTTCAATGTCTCCTGCTCTGGACTTGCAACCACAATACCAAAATGATGTCCATTCTCCTCTTCTTCAATAACTACTACCTTTTGAATCTTTTTTTGATCGGTAGCCATGCCAAAAGCATATGCCACAAAAAAGGCAAATAGGGCGGTAATCAATGCTAACTGTTTCACGGCATTCCTCCTTTAACTTGTTCGATTGGATAAATCTAATTACGATGGCAAGGTTCTTAAAGTTTCAAGTTTTAAAACGACAAAATTCTTTTAAATAATATCCGTAAAATAAATAAATCCGAAGCCTGAGGAAACCAATCTGTAACTCAAATTAGAAGATAGCTGAAAACCTTAATTAAATTTTGAATGTTTAATGTTGAATTGTAAATCGACCTGGACAGTTAATTCCTATTTTATAGCTCTTAATTAGCAGCCTGACTATTTTTTATTTTTTTTCTTCGGGCTTCGACCTCCGGTCATCAGTCCAAATACACCGTAACTCAATCTTCATACCATGTTTATTCTGCCAAATGACTCTGGTACGTAACGCTCTTTGAATGAGTCGCACTGCTTGTTTCTAAATTTTTTAGTTGAAATACAAAGTAATCCTCGCCAGTAGCAATATTTTTGTTCACTAAAACGAATGATTTTTAGATAAAGGTAGTTTGAAAAAAAATAAAGCGTCATGGTAAATAAGCACCATGACGCTAAAAATGTGGATAAAAAATTACTTCGAATTCAGAAAAATACAATTACGGACGTTTTAAAATGGCCCAAATACCAAGTGCAATCAAAATGATCGGAATGGTTGGCCCAAACAAAGCAAATGGTAAGGCTACCAGCCCTGCAAACAATCCAAGGGGAACTAAAATCAATGGTGTTAAAATTAAAGCAAGAACCAGCCCCAACAATTTAAATGGTAGTGCCAACATTGCTACTCCAACATGTAAGAAGAGAGCCAATAATTTTAACACCACCAGTCCTAATAGGATAAAAACCATAATTCCAATAATGAAGTCCATGAATTTTTCCTCTACAATTGTCAAAACTTACTTTTTAATACGAACCTTGTTTGAAAAAGATTCATTACTCATTAACCAAAATTACAAATCCTCTGGCCGGTACCTTGATTGAGAGTTTCCCATTTACAGGATTTACAGTTGCCCCCTGCCATAATTCTTTAAAAGTCCCGCTTTCATTCACATTTAATTGTAACTTAACGTCCTGCTTAGAGCGGTTAAATGCCAGGTATGAAGTCTGCTGATTTAACATCCGTTTGAGAACTACCAGATCATCCGTCATACTTTCATTCACAAATTCAAAGTCGCCTTTCTGTAATTGGGGATGCTGGTGCCTAATCTGAATTAATCTCTGGTAAAACTTGAAAAGGTCTGCATCAAAGCCATTCTGATCCACAGGCCGACTTTTGCCATGTAAAGGATGATGCGCTTCCGGTTCAAATTTCATTTCCGGCCAGATCATGGGCTTACGATCATCCGGATCATCGGCTCCCCACATGCCGGCTTCATCCCCATAATAAATGATAGGAGCTCCGGCAAAAGTCAATTGAAAGGCCACAATTAATTTCTGAATGGCACGTTCCTGAGCATTAGGTTTACGAACGTTATATTCCGGATTATCCCTAGGGCCTGCCTGCTTGTCGTAATCACGATCAGGATTCAAAACCATGGATGCTAATCGATCCGTATCGTGTGAATCGAGCATGCTCCACAACAAATTGAGATGTTTTAATCCGTAACGCGCTTTTAAATCGTTCATCCTACTTCCAAACTCCTTTGCCGAAATGGCCTTCTTTTGATCAATAAAAAAGGCTACTACGGCTCTCGAAAACATGTAATTCATGGTGGCATCGGTCAATTGTTCATTAATCCAGCCCGAAGCATCATGCCAGATTTCCGTCACTACCAGAGCAGAAGAATTCACCTGTTTGACCATGGCGTACCATTCTTTCCAGAATGGTTTGGCCACTTCTTCGGCCACATCTAACCGCCAGCCATCAATGCCATCGGAAGGATCTCCATCGCCATTGGGGTCTAACCAGCGTTTGCAGGCATTAAAGATGTACTCACGCGGCCCATGAACAATGCCGTTTTCATCTTCCTTTAACTCTGGTAATGATTTCACTCCCCACCAACCTTTGTAATCAAATTCATTTTCAGGCGTTTGCGGATCATCCCAGCGAACAATGGAGTACCAGTTAGCATAAGGTGACTTTTGCTGATTTTTGAGGATATCTTTAAAGGCAAAAAAATCACGTCCCGTGTGATTAAAAACGCCATCAATCACAATTTTAATTCCTCGCGCATGGGCTTCTTTAATTAACTGTAAGAATAATGAATCTGCCTTTGTCCAAATCCAGGTTGAAGGGGCTTCGGTCTCTTTGGCTTCTTGCAGGCGTTTTAAATCGCCGCTTGCATCAGGCCCAAAATTATTATCAATATGGTGGTAAGTTGAACCATCGTACTTGTGCAAACTGGGCGCTTCAAAAACCGGATTAAAATAAATGGCATCAATGCCCAGTTCTTTCAGATAATCTAACTTTTTAATCACGCCTTCCAAATCGCCGCCAAATCGTCTGGTAAAAACGACATCATAAAAATGACTGGATTGTTTTGTTTCCCATGGCTGCATTTTGTACCAATCCGCCGTCCATGGATGAATTTGCCAGCCTGGTTGTAAATCCGCGTCAGGCACTTCGGCTGCCGTGGGGTCGTTGGCCGGATTGCCATTGCAAAAACGCTCCGGAAAGATCTGGTACCAGACAATGCCGTTGGCCCAGTCAAGATCGCTTCTTTTTTGCGTAGATTCCGCAGAACAAAAACTCAAAAGCAATCCCGCTACAAGAAGGAACCAAAAAACTTTCACAACACCTCCAAATTTAGTAACTCAATTTTGAATGACTAAAGTAAAGATTAAATTTTTGAGAAGCAAATTAGAGTGTAATGGTTTTGGACATATATTTTTGTTCAGGGGAAACTAAATTATTGTAAAACTCCTTTAATAATTTCGAGGTAAACGAAAGAAAGACAGAATTCGATTAAGTTGTAGAGGCGTCTAAAAAATTTTAGCTAATGTTTATTAAGGGCCTTAGATAAACTTGAATTATTCAAATGATTTTTATAAGTTTTAAAGTTTG
>JAGHBR010000025.1 GCA_021160885.1 Caldisericaceae bacterium | reverse complement strand
TTTAAATTTAATCAAGCTTTAAATTAAAAACAAAAATAATGCCATGACAATCTAGCTCGATTTAATTTTTTTATTATTAAGGAATTATATCATCTTTAATTTTTAATTTTCATAATTAATAATATAATAAATTTTTACATTCAAAGTATAATTATTCTGATTTTATTATTTTTAAGAAAAAATCAGCATTTTAAGGTATTCAAATTTTAAATAAAATGAACGAATCGCTGCGGTTTCATCTAAACGCAAAAGTTAATAATTCCATTTGGCGGCGCATGCTGGAACGGCTGACCAACGACGAAAAAAAATCATATTGAACGCTTTAAAAAGCTTTACGAAGCGGTAACGAACAATACGGTGGATAAGGTTAAATTGACCGAAAGAGAACCGACTACTTTTGAAATGATTTTTAACCGGCTAAAGGACCAGCTGGAAAGGGCCCTAGAAGAATTAGGTGAATAGGATGGGGATGACCAGAAAATTATTGAAATGGCCATTGATTTGGAAAACACCACACTTTTTTTTTACAAAGAAGCCGCTGAGAAAGCAGAAGACGAAAAAATCAAAAAATTTTAAGAATTGTTGGCCAGAGAAGAAGATGCGCATTACGCAGTACTGCAAAAAGCATTGAATTTTTTGGAAGATCCTTCCCTGTTCATAGGCATGGGCAACCGTATTTAAGTAACGAGCCAGCCGCGCATCAATTTCAAAATTAAGATCAGAGGAAACGATGAAATTTTTAACCGGAAAGTTTTTAAAAAGTGCATCGGCTGATGCACTTTTTATCTTAACAGAATCTTCACATCATTGGCGCTTACGGGTATTTCATTATTTTCAGACAATTTTATTCTTTTACCACTAAACCATTCCAAAACGGACTTATTCACCAGTTGATCCAGGTAAGCCGGCAATGAAAATGAAACCTTTTGCGTTTGGTTACTGAAATTTAGAATCAGGAGCAGGGCTTTGTCTTCAAACGTTTCAGCAATCACCATTGTACGCTGTTGGTCATCGATCTTCAGTTTTTGCCATTGAGCCTTATTAACCGGAAAGTTGTGTCTTAAATCAACCAATTTTTTGTAAAAATGAAACATGGTTGAATCAAAAGCTTGCCAGCTGATGGTAACTTTTTCAAACAGGCTACCGGAGCCATTGTATGTAACATCCCCAAATTCCTGGCCCATGAACAGCAAAGGCAGGCCGGGCATTGCAAAGACAAAGGCGGTATAGGGTTTAAAAACTGTTTTACCAAATTTTTTAATGCATCGTTGCTCATCGTGATTTTCAATAAAATTAAGAAAACGGCCTTCCGGAAAATACCGATCATATTTGGACTGGTAGGTTTTTACAACCTGACTGACTGTTTTTGAATACTTGCGTAAATCGTACAGGTCATGAAGTATTTTCCAGCTGTAATCGGCTGAAAAGCCGAAGTCAATGAACTTGTGGTCTTCCCACTCAGCCAACAAAAATAGATCTGGTTTAACTTTGCGAATTTCTGGGATGGCTTGTTTCCAGAAATCATCTGGTACCATACCAGCCACGTCAAAGCGGTAGCCATCGATGTCGAACTCCTCAATCCAGTATTTCATGATATCGATAATGTGCAGGCGCAGCCGCGGGTTGTCGTAATTAAAGTCCGTAATGTCGCTCCACTCCTTCACTTCTCGTGTAAAATTGCCGTTGGCATCACGCATGAACCAATCCGGGTGGTTGGCCATTTCCACATAATCGTTGGCACTGTGGTTTGGTACAAAACCGATGATAATTTTCATGCCAGCCTGATGCACGGCTTGCACCAACGACCGAAAATCTTCTTTATTGCCAAATTCCGGGTTGACCTGGTAATAGTTTTTTACAGAATAGGGACTGCCCAATGTTCCTTTACGTCCTTTTTCACCAATGGGATAGATGGGCATCAGCCAAACAATATCTACACCTAAGTCTTTTAAATAAGGAATCTTCGCTTCGGCGGCTTTAAATGTACCTTCTGGCGTAAAGTCGCGTACAAAAAGCTCATAAATCACAGCATCTTTTGCCCAGGCAGGTACCAACTCGAAGTCTTTGTTTGTTTTCGTCTCCTGGGATTTACAACCAAAAAGTAAAAATAGAATCAAAATAAAAGTAGCCCTGGAATGTAATTTAAACAACATTAAAATCTCCTTATTATTTATTTGTAGTGTTTCAGGATTCAGGACCAATCATCTTTTCGGGTCTTACCCATTCATCAAATTCCTGTTCGGTTAAGTAGCCCAACTCCAACGCAGCCTGCTTAAGCGTTTTCTCCTCGCGCCAGGCTTTCAGGGCGATCTCGGCCGCTTTATCATAGCCGATGTGCCTATTCAGCGCGGTAACCAGCATCAACGAATTTTTAAGGTTTTCATCGATTTTTTTGCGGTTAGCCTCAATTCCCACCACACAACGTTCCCTGAATGACTGACAGGCATCGCTCAGCAGACGAATGGATTGCAAAATATTGTAAGCCATAACCGGCTTAAAAACATTAAGTTCAAAGTTGCCCTGCGAACCAGCCATGCTGATGGTCAGGTCGTTTCCGTAAACCTGACAGACCACCTGGGTAACCATTTCGTTTTGCGTTGGATTCACCTTGCCTGGCATGATGGAACTGCCTGGCTCATTGGCCGGCAAATTCAACTCACCCAGGCCACTGCGCGGCCCGCTGCCCAGCCAACGAATATCATTGGCAATTTTCATCAACGCTGCGGCCAGGGTTTTCAAGGCACCGGAAAGCTCCACAATGGCATCATGTGCAGCCAGCGCTGCAAACTTGTTGCGGGAAACTTTAAAAGGCTGTCCGCTAATTTTAGAAATTTCTTCCACCATCAGGCGATCGTAGTCTTTTTTGGTGTTTAAGCCGGTGCCCACCGCTGTGCCGCCAATGGCCAGCTCATAAAGATGATCGAGGGTTTTTTCGATGGCTTCTTTTGCCATTTCGATTTGTGATGCGTAACCGGAAAATTCCTGGCCCAGGGTTAAAGGTGTTGCGTCCTGCAAGTGGGTTCGACCTATTTTTACAATGGCGGAAAATTCGGTCGCTTTGTTTCCCAGTGCCTTCTGTAATGCCTCGAGTTCAGGCAGCAATTTCTTTTTTAAAGAGAGAACCGTGGCGATGTGCATGGAGGTAGGAACTGTATCGTTGGTGGACTGTGACATGTTTACATGATCATTAGGATGCACCGGCGCTTTTGTACCGATTTTGCCACCGGCCAGTTCAATGGCCCGGTTGGCGATGACTTCGTTAACGTTCATGTTAAATTGCGTGCCGCTGCCGCTTTGCCAAATGACCAGCGGAAAATGATCGTTAAATTTTCCGGCCATTACTTCATCGGCCGCCTGCTCAATCCAGTGTGCGCGCTGTTCATCCAGCAGTCCCAAGCGATGATTTACCCTGGCGGCTGCTTTTTTTACCAGTGCGTGGGCTTGAATAAATTCTTCGGGGAACTTTTCGCTGCCAACGCGAAAGTTTTCAGAAGCGCGCTGGGTTTGCGCGCCATAGTATTTGTCTTCCTGGACGAGTACTTCGCCTAAAGCATCTTTTTCTTTACGCATCATTTTCCCTTTCTTAATTAAAAAACTCCTGCTTTGCTTTACTTAAAAGCGAAACAGGAGTTAAAAATTTCCGAAAAGGTAAAAATTCGTGTCACTGCCTGGCTTAAGGTTTTCAACCCTTCAGTGTTTAAACATTCTTGTTAATCAGTTCTTCAGCGATTTTGGAAGATTTTTCCAGAATCTCTTTATGCATGCTGTTGCCGTGGGCGTCCACAGTCACAACCAGCGGGAAGTCTTCTACTTCAATAACCCAAAAAGCTTCAGGAGTTCCGAACTCTTCCAGCTTAAAAACATCAAGCACTCTTTTAACACGGTTGGCAATTAAGGTACCGGCGCCGCCCACTGCATGGAAATACACGGCACCATACTTTTTTAGCCCTTCGGCCGTTTTGGGCCCCATGCCGCCTTTACCAATCACGCCCCGCACATTGTATTCGCCGATGACGATGGACTGGTAAGGTTCTTCTCTAGCCGAAGTGGTCGGGCCGGCAGAGACAAACTGCCAGTTGCCGTTTTCGTCCTTGCGCACAACCGGACCGCAATGATAAACGACCGATTCTTTTAAATAAGGCCGAATGAACTCGGGTTTTTCTTCGACCATCAATTTATGAGCCTGGTCACGGGCGGTTACAATCACGCCCGACAGCAACACTGTGTCGCCGATTTTTAAATTACGAATTTCTTCTTCTGAAATCGGGGTCTTTAATTTAATCGTCATAGCGCACCTCGCCGTTTTTAATGGTCATGGTTTTACGCCGGAAAGCCCAGCAATTGTAAGAAACCGACACATAATAAGTGGCCGGATGGCGGGCCTGTTTGCCGACGAAGACATCCAGCACGGTGGTTTTGCCGCCAAAGCCCATGGGGCCGATTTCTAGTTGGTTGAGTTCTTCTAACAATTGTTCTTCAAAACGGGCCAGTTCCGGGTCCTGATTGCGTTGGCCAATTTTACGGAAGAACTGTTCTTTGGAAAGAGAATAAGAAGTATCGCGACCACCGCCTAATCCAATCCCAATCGTACCTGGAGCGCAACCCAGTCCTTGAGCATTCTTCACGGCATCAATGACTACTTTGCGCACACCTTTCAAATCGCGTCCGGCGTTCAATGGAGGATGGGGTAATTTGTATTGGGAACCAACATTTTCGCTGCCGCCACCCTTTAACAACAGACGTACGCGTACTTCATCCCTGTCCCATTGATGAAAGTGAATGTAGGGGGCATTAACGCCCAGATTATTGCCTGAGTTCTTTCCTGTTACCGGATCGACGGAATTGGGCCGCAGATATTGGCGGTTGGTTGCCTCAACCGTTGCCCATTCAATGGCTTGGCGATAATCACGTTCTTTGCCCCCTTCCGGATAGTCAATGTAAAATACCAGAGAGCCTGTGTCCTGACAGATGGGAGTACTTTGTTTGCGGGCCAGCTTTACGTTTTCCAGAATGGTGGCAAACACATTTTTAGCGGGTGTATTGTCGTCTTCTTTTTCGTAAGCTTTTTGTAAAACCGCTTCCACATCTGGCGGCAAATCAGTGGCGGCCCGGCGAATGAGTTCCAGAAAAGCTTCTTTTAATTGCATGTTGCATCTCCTACCATATTTAGTGCATTTTTCATTGAATTTACAAAATAAAAAAATAAAGGCCAATTTTAAGTCGGGACTGCTTTCAGGTCAAATTAAATAGCCGGCCAATGAATTCCATAACCGGAAGGAGATATTTTGAAGTTCTCTCTTTCAGCCGGTGATGCTTTTGCCAATTTCTTCGATATTTCGGATAGTTTAAAAGTGTAAATTTTGCCGTCTATTTTATTTTAAACTCTGATATTTTAACCCATCCCGACCTCGGCTTGCGCCTCGGTCACCTTTTCCTGCCAGCAGGGAAGAGATTTAGATGGATGAGTTTTTAAACATTTTACGTTCAAGTTTTAAAGTTGAAACCTACATTTAAATTGTTTTAGACGAGTGTGAGTCAATTATAGCATCAATGATAATTCCTCTCGCGTTTATTGAAAAACTCCGCTTTTTTTGCTAAACTTTTATTAATTAAATTATCAGGGAGGACACCATGTTACAACGATGGTTTTGCGTTGAAGGTGAATCTTTAGATATTAGAACGGAAATTTTGGCTGGCGTTACCACTTTTCTGGCATCCATGTATATCATTGTCGTCAATCCGGCCATTTTAAGTAAAAGCGGCATGCCTTTTAGCGGGGTTTTGACTGCAACCATTCTGGTCAGTGCTTTTAGCAGTATTGCCATGGGCCTTTATGCGAAAAACCCCATTTTACTGGCGCCAGGTATGGGGCTCAATGCTTTTTTTACTTACTCGGTCGTGTTAAACATGAAGGTTCCCTGGCAAACAGCTCTGGGCGCTGTTTTCTGGTCTGGTGTCATTTTTATTCTGTTATCAATTTTTAATGTGCGAACTTACATTGTAAAGGCCATTCCTAAACAGTTACGTTTTGCCATTGCTGGCGGCATTGGGTTGTTTATTAGCTTAATCGGTTTTGAAAACGCTAAATTTATTGTTCACAATCCTTCAACCATTTTGAGTTTTGGTCCATTGAACAGCATTACTCTGACTTTTGTGATCGGTCTTCTTTTTACAGCCATTTTAGTTGCGCGAAGAATAAAAGGGGCTCTGATCATTGGCATTGCTTTCACCACACTTCTGGCCTGGCCTATTGGACGGTTTTGGGGCGATGCCAGCGCTTTGTTCGGGCAGCCGACGCTTGTTGAATTAAAAGGCTTCATGTCCAGCCCCGATTTTTCATTAATTTTTAAGTTAGATTTAATTGGTTCCTTAAAGCTTTCCTTTTTACCGGTCATTTTCGCTTTTTTGTTTACTGATATGTTTGACAGTTTGTCCACCTTTATTGGCGTTGCCGAAGCCGGAAATTTGAAAGATGAAAACGGCGAGCCGCGTAATATTAAAGAATCCTTAATTGTGGATGCCTTTGCAACCACTATCTCCGGACTTTTAGGAACCAGCTCCGGAACCAGCTACATTGAATCGGCCACCGGCATCGAAGAAGGCGGCCGCAGCGGATTGACTGCAGTAGTAGCCGGATTGTTGTTCTTACCGTTTATTTTCTTTTCACCTCTGCTTTCGGTTGTGCCAGCCATTGCCACGGCGCCGGCGCTCGTATTGGTTGGCGTATTCATGATACAGCCCATCACCAGAATTAACTGGCTTCATTACGATGACGCCATTCCAGCCTTTTTAGCTTTTATTTTGATTCCCTTAACTTATTCCATTACGCAAGGCATCATCTGGGGCTTTTTAAGCTGGACTGTGATTAAACTATTAGTAGGTAAATACCAGGATGTAAGCGTGGCTTTACTGGTAATTGATATTTTTGCCATTTTGGCCCTGGTTCTGCGCTAAGGCCTAAAAATCTGATTTTTGGGTTACAACAACCCATACGCAGAGCCATGCGAATAAGATGGATGTAAGAGTTTAGAAACCTTTGAAAAAACCGAGGATTCTCCAAACCTGTCATTCCGCACTTGATGCGGAATCTATTATTTACAATAAATTAGAGATTCCCGCCTGCGCTGGAATGACATTATGAATGTTTTTTCAAAGGTTTCAGTTTAGTAATATTTTAAATAAACAAACGGATTAATGGGCATTGGGAATCGTGAAGCAAGTCTCAAAATCAATTCAACATTCAAAACTCAACATTCAACAATTTGTCAAGTCCTGTTATAGGTTTACAAAAATTAACCTCAAATTAAAAAGGCACCTCCTGTGCCTTGAATATTTCCATTAAGTTACAGAATTTAGAACGGCAAATCTTCCTCATCAGTTGGGGCATCTTCAACCGGAGGTTCTTCAACGGTATCATTCTTGGCCGGAACCTGGGATGTGCCTTCATCAACCAATTGCTCTTCACTTTCTTCCGGTTTGGGGCCTAAAAGCTGAATGGTGTTGGCCATGATTTCGGTACGGTAATGTTTGGTATTGTTCTGATCTTCCCAGGAACGGGTGTGCAAACGCCCTTCAACGTAAAGTAAACGCCCTTTTTTGATGTACTGTCCGGCAAAATCGGCCAGGGAACCAAAGGCGCTAATGTTGTGCCATTCGGTGTTATCCTGCCAGTTGCCGTTTTCGTCTTTGGAACGGTAATTCGTAGCCAGAGAAAAGCTCGCCACAGAAGCCCCGCTGGGTGTGTAGCGCAATTCCGCATCTCTGCCCACGCGACCTACTAAAATGACTTTGTTTACAGTTCCTCGAGCCATGAATTCCTCCTTTCGAAAAAATAAAAAAATTTTAGAGATATGTGTTGCATAGGACACTTTAAGAT
>JAGHBR010000255.1 GCA_021160885.1 Caldisericaceae bacterium | reverse complement strand
CAAAAGGAATGCGTATTCTGGGAGCAATATTATACTTTTTTAACCATGAATATGTTAATATGACAGCGGCTTAATAAGGATGAAAATTCTGACACGCTATGGCGTGTCATTTTTTGAAGGAAGTATTCTAAGTTGATCAATAGGTTACCCGGTAACCTCAAATTCAAAAAATTCAGGGTGTAAGAGTTAAAGTTAAAGAAGAATTGCTTTGGAGTGGTTAAAAAAAACATCCCTCTAACTCCCTTCCCTTTCGCAAAGGGAAGGGAGAACAGCTGTGCTGGTTTACATGAATTGATCTTAAAATGTGGGCAATTTCACTTCCCTGCCGGCAAAGAAGGATCAAAAAAACAAAGTTTATATCAGTATCAGAAATATTTTGAACAAAACGATTTCTCTCTTTTAATTTTCCCTTATGCCATGGAGTTGGAAGGAGATTTCGTATTTCGAGCTTCGAATTTCGAATTTTCAAATCTTCGGGATGGGGCAAACAGTGCTGCTTTTAAGCGCATCGATTGTGACGCTAAAGTTTTGGTTGAATGGGGATAAATAGTTAAGGGTATAAGAGTGTAAGGGTTAAGAGTAAGGATGTTCTTTTAGAAGTGTATAGACTGTGCCGATGCGAAAAACACAGGATCGTATTTATTTTAGGCAACAGTGACCGCCTCATTTATTTTCTCACAAAACCGAAAAAGTCGAAGGAGATTTCGTATTTCGAGCTTCGAATTTCGAATTTTTTATCTTTGGGATGAGTCCAAAACTCGAATTGAGTTAAGTGTATAAGAGTTGAAGAGTTAAGAGGAAGGGAAGGGCATGCCCCTAAAAAAGTGTAACATCCAAATTTTATTTTCCAACATATCCGTAAAATCCGTACCATCCGTGTTCTAAAAAAGAATCAATGACGTTAGCCAGTCTATCCAGAAAAGTAGGGACAGACTCGTTAGTGGCTAAATTGGGTTGTGCCCGTGCTGCCCTAAGAGTTTGTTGTAAAAAAAGCAAAAGACAAAAAAACAAGCATTGTTAAATTTAACATCCCTAAAAATAAACCTGTAGCACTTAAGCCGTAAATGGGAATTAAAACAACACTGCTCAGCAACGAACCCAGTAATGAACCGAGTAAATCGTAAGCGTAAATAAGGCCACTGTGTTTGTAATCTGAACGGGTCTGCATGTACAAACGATTAAATAGCGGAAAGGCAAATCCTCCAAGGAATCCACAAAAAATAGCCAATAAATAAAAAACAGCTTTAGAAAAAGCTAATGATCCAATAAATGGCAGCCATAAACCGTTTAGCAAAGAAAGAAAAGCCAAAAACAAAATCGTGAATAAAAGCAATTTAAACAAATGGCTAGCCGCCTTTTCAAGAAATTTAATCGCCACATAGCTGCCTGCTGCCATGCCGCCCATAAAAAGCGCAATAAAGATAGCAACCTGCTGGTAGAGGTAACCGTGAGCCACTTGGAAGGCAATTAAAACTAACAATTCTAGGCTGATAATGGTAAAGCCAACAGAAAACATGCCGGCAATTGCAAGGACTTTAGCCTGTTCCTTCCGCTTTCGATGTAAAATGCCCAGTAAAATTAAAAAGAAGGGCAGGAAAAAGAAGAGTAAAAAATATTTAAATGGAAGGTAAAAAAGGCGATTAAAAAAACTGGCTAAAAAGTTTGAAGTTTTTGCCGCCCAGAGGATTGTGTCAAAATAGTAGGCCAGAGGGCGGTAATCTGAATTGTAAAAGGGGAAGATGGTGTTTTGGAAGGCTTCCATAAACAATCTGACACGATCGGGCATTAATTTAAAAGGAATGTAATAATCCCGAACGAATAGTGTTTCGATCTGGCGTTCGTGTAAGCGTTTGATGAGTGAATCAGCGGTAAGGGGAATGGGAGCCGTGCCGTTTGCTAAAAACAAATGTAGTTTGTCACCGGGTAAAAAAGCCCAGTTTTTAAATAGCGGGCCAAACGATTGTTCAATTGCTTTCAGGTAGCGGGCCTGGGCCCGGTTTAAATAGTTTTCGGCAGCGCTAAGTTGAAATGACAATATGCCGTCAGAATTTAAACGACTCTTGCAAAGGGCAAAAAACTCTCTGCTGTAAAAGCGATTGAGTTGTACCGTGTAGGGATCTGGTAAAGCTAAAATGATCAAGTCAAATTGTTGCTGACTCTGTTTTAAGTAGGTGCGACCATCGGTCTGACAAATGAAAAGGCGAGCATCACGATTTAATGTGTTCCAGTTTTCCGGAAAAAATTCTTGGTAAAGCCTGATGACTTCCGGGTCCAGTTCAACGTAATGCAATTGCTGAAGAGATGGATGCTTTAAGGCTTCAAATAAGGCGCCGGAAAAACCACCACCGATCAGTAAAACCTTTTTTGGGTTTTTGTGCAGTAAAAGAGCGTAATGGACTGTTTCTTCAGCTGTTTGCGGATCGGGCACCGTAAACAGTGGAATTCCGTCCTGGTAAAGTGTGTAACTGTGATCCAAACGGGTAAGAACCAGTTCTCCATAAGGGGAGCCGCGTTGAGTAACAATGGTCATACCCCGCCACAAATTTTTAAAACGTTGCTCAAAACTACTCAAGAAACTACTCAGAGCGAAAAAGGCAATTAAAAAATAAAGAGAAATGATCAGGCTTTTGTGGGGCTTGCTTGTTTTTGACAAGAAATAAAAAGAGAGGACAAATTGTAAGATGGCAAACCCAACCACAATTTGGCTAATGGAAAGCAGACGAATTAGAAGCAAACCGCAAACCAGCCCCCCAACCAGAGAGCCGCTGGTTTCCCACAAATACACACGGCTGCCGGCTGCATCGGTTTGTTGGCTGGTTAGTTTATTCAAAAGCCGTGTGTAGAGCGGAAAGAGTCCGCCGGAAAGCAGGCCAAATGCGATCAACGATGAAATGGCAGTGGAAATCGTCAGGCTTAACCCAGGCAACGCACTGCCTACTGGTAAAAACTGACTACGAATGAAAAGCATTAATAACAAAGTAAACGGGATAAACAGTCCGAACAGGAAATGATGTGTGGTCAGATAATTAAGGACCTCTTTTATTCTGCCAAAAAGCAAACTCCCGCTTGCCGTCCAGAGCATCCAGCTAAAAAAGAACAACCCAATGGTTAATTCATTGCCGTAGAAGATTGAGATAAAAAAACGCAGGTAAACGATTTGTAGTGAGGTTAAAGTGAGGCCGTAAAGAAAAAAAATAACCAGCAGCGCATTTTTAGTGAGTGCTGAATTTGATTTCACTGTGTTTTCCTGTTTCCTCATTTATGATAAAAACGTGTAATTCAATTAATATTCTGTGAACTCCTGACCCTATTT